>CAZEMA010000004.1:5283-60609 GCA_964513155.1 uncultured Anaerolineaceae bacterium | reverse complement strand
TGGGCACTAGCGTTCGAGGAGTGCGCTAGAGGAGCGAGACCGGGTCGACGTCAACCGCCCAGCCTTCGGGCAGGGTCTCGGGCAGCACGGCCACCGGGTCGGCAGCGCGGACGACCACCTGCCAGCGATAATCGCCCCGCACGCGACGGAAGAAGCAGGGGACGGGGCCGATCAGGTCAGCCTTGGCCTCCGCGTGGGCGATCCGACCGGCCAGGAGGTGGGCCATGCGCTCGGCTTCGGATTGCGCTTTGCGCTCTGAGACGTTGCGGTAGAGCAGCCTGGCCAGGCGTCGGAAAGGCGGGTAGTCGAGCTCACGGCGGTGGCGAAGCTCCTGCTTGTAGAATGCCTGGTAGTCGTGGGCAGCGGCGGCCTGGATGGCGTAGTGCTCAGGCTGGTAGGTCTGCAGGATGACGCGCCCTCCCAAAAGGCCTCGCCCCGCCCGGCCGGCCACCTGTGTCAGCACCTGGAATGTGCGCTCGGCGGCGCGGAAGTCGGGCAGGTTGAGTCCGGTGTCGGCAGAGACTACACCTACCAGGGTCACCAGGGGCAGGTCGAGACCCTTGGCGATCATCTGGGTGCCGATGAGGAAATCGGCCCGGTGGGCGGAGAAGTGGGCGAGGATGATGTCGTGAGACCCAGCCGCGCGGGTGGCGTCCCAATCCCAGCGCAAGGTACGGGCAGCGGGTAGCATCCGTTGGACCTCGGCTTCGATCCTCTGGGTGCCGGCTCCAAAGTGACGCAGGCGAGGGCTGCCGCAAGCGGGGCAGACGGCGGGCGGCCGGCGATGGGCGCCGCAGTGGTGGCACAGGAGCTCCTCCTGAGCGCTGTGATAGGTGAGCGGCGTCTCACAGCGCGGGCAGAGCAAGGGTGCGCCGCAGTCGCGGCAGAAGAGGTAGGTCGAGGTGCCACGGCGGTTGAGGAAGAGGATCGCCTGCTGGCCCGCGGCCAGGGTCACTGCCAGGGCTTGCTGGAGTGGCCGGCTGAAGAGCGAACGGTTGCCGGCCTTAAGCTCCTGGCGCATGTCGACGACCTGAACGGGGGGAAGTTCGATCATTTCGGCCTCACCCTCGGCGGGGTGATAGCGAGAGGTCACGCCGAGTTGGGCGGCCTGCTGGCTCAGGCGGTCCCGGTGGCCGAGGATGCGCGAGGGGAGGCTGAGCGCCGTGAGTGCGCCCCGGGATGCCCGGTATGTCAGGTTGACATCGGGGGTGGCGCTCCCGAGCACACAGACGGCGCCGAGGTGGCGGGCATACTCCACCGCCGTCAGGCGGGTGTCGTAGCGGGGCGCCTGTCCCTGTTCCTTGTAGGAGTCGTCGTGAGCCTCGTCCAGCACGATGAGGCCGACTCCGGAGAGCGGTGCGAAGAGAGCGCTGCGGGCACCTACCACCACCCCGACCAACCCGGCCCGGCAACGGCGCCAGGTATCGTAGCGCTGACCTTCGGTGAGCTGCGAATGGAGAACCCCGACCCGGCCCGGGAAGCGGGCCAGGAAGCGACGCACCGTCTGCGGCGTGAGGGCGATCTCGGGTACCAACACGATCGCTTGGCGGCCTAGCCCCAGCGTTTCCTCCACGGCACGTAGATAGATCTCGGTCTTGCCTGAGCCGGTCACGCCGTGTAGCAGGAATGGGACGACGGCCTGACCTGCGGCCGCCGAGGCCAACCCGGCCGCCACCTGTGACCAGACCAGGGCCTGATCACGCGTCAACTGGGGTGCCTCGGTGGGGACGAACTCCATCTCGGCGAGCGGATCGCGCCAGACCTCGGCTTCGCCCAGGGACACCAGGCCCTGGCTCTCGAGACGCCGTAGATCCTCCAAACGCCCCCCGCTTTCGGCGTAGACCCAGGTGAGCTCAAGGGGACCACCCTCGCGTAGGAGGGCTTCCAGGATCGCTCGGCGGCGCCGGCCGGCCTGGCTCGGCGCCTGCGAGAGTTCCTTGCAGGCCGCACGGGCTTGTTCGGGGAGGACGGCCAGGCTGGCGGTGTGCAGATGGCGCGGGCGGAGTCGCGGGGGGTCGAGGACGGAGACCCGGGTGAGGAGGCCCCGGTGGACCAGAGCCTCAGCCGCCCGCCGCCAGTCGTGTCGGGGGAGAGCATGGGCGATCTGCCGGCCTCGCAGCGGCCCGCGCCGGGTGAGCAAGCGAAGGAGACGGCCTTCGGCGGCGTTGGCAGGCTGGGCGGCGGTCCCCTGCAGGGTGTAGAGGCTGTCAGCCTGCTGGCTGAGGCCAGGAGGCAGCATCAAGGTCAGGCAGTCGATCAGAGGTGTGAGATTCTCGACGGCAAGCCAGCGGGCGAGGTCAATTTGGGCACGCGTGAGGACGGGTTGGGGGTCGACGAGGCCCTCGATGGGTCGGGTCTCGGGGACCTCGGCCGTCTCGGGCAGGCCAACAACGACCCCTTGGACGCGGCGGGGGCCGAAGGGAGCCGTCACCAGATGTCCCAGTCCGACCTGGCCTTCGAGTTCTGGGGGGACGTGGTAGTGAAAGGTGCCGCGGACCGGCGGGAGATTGACAGCAATTTCGAGGAACACGGTTCTCAGCACGGGGCGGGGGGTGGCGAGGGAGCGGCTGGCGTCTGCGCAGGGTAGAGCGAGAGGCGGGCGATCCGTCTGCCGTCGAGGGCCTCCACCCTCAGGCGCATGCTACCAGCAGTCACCGTATCCCCCACCTGTGCCAGGCGGCCAAGGCGGCCAAGGATGAAACCGGCAATCGTATCGTAGTTTGGATCCTGAAGACCGAGGTGGAAATACTCGTTCACCTCTTCAATGCTGGTCAACCCGTCCAGCATGAACGAGCCGTCTGGGAGGGGTTGGATGGCGGGCCCCTCGTCGAACTCGTCACTCACCTCGCCGACGATTTCCTCGAGCAAGTCCTCCAGCGTGACCAACCCTGCCGTGCCGCCGTACTCGTCGAGAACGATGGCGATATGCTGGCGACGGGCGCGGAATCGCTGCAGCAGCGTGTTGACGGGGACGGTCTCGGGCACGAACAGGGCCTCGCGCATCAAGGCGCGGGCGGTGGTCGGACCGGTTCGGTCGGTATGGCGGGCCCGCATGATGTCATGGAGATGGACCACCCCCAGAACCTCGTCGAGGTCGCCCCCATAGACAGGGAACTTGGTGTACGGGTGACGCAGGGCGATGGCGATCATCTCGTCCAGCGAGGCGTCGGCTGCGACGGCGACGATCTCCGTTCGAGGAAGCATCACCTGTCGGACGAGCGTGTCGCCGAAATCGAAGACGGCATGAAGCATCTCCTGCTCATCGGGTTCCACCACCCCGCTCTCGGCGCTGGCCGAAACCAGCATCTTCAGCTCCTCAACCGAGTGGACCATTTCGTGGGCCGAAGCAGGTTTGACCTTAAGCAGGCGAAGCAGGGCGTTGCCTGCGCCATTCAAGCCCCAGATGGCGGGCTTGAAGATCCATTCGATCCACACGGTCGGCTGGGCAACCGCCAGGGCCGTGCGCTCGGGATCCTGCAGGGCCACGGACTTGGGAGCCAGCTCGCCGACCACGACGTGCAGGAGGGTGATGACGGCAAAGGCGAAGGCTGCGGACAGGCTGTGGCTGATACCATCTTGTGGCAGGCCGGGGAAGAGGGAGATCACGGGCTGCAGGAGATGGGCCAAGGCGGGCTCGCCGATCCAACCCAGGCCGAGGCTGGCCATGGTGATGCCAAGCTGGGTGGCAGCGATAAAGCGGTCTGGATTCTGAATGGCCTTCTGGGCCCAGCGGGCGGGCTGGCTGCCGCGAGCGACAAGTTCGTCAACCCGGGTACGACGCACGCTGACCAGGGCGAATTCCGCCGCGACGAAGAAGCCGTTGACTAAAACCAGGAGAACAACGGCTGCGAGCCTGAGAAGATCAGCGGCTATGGATGAGAGCATGGTCGTAGAGGGCAGGTAATGACTGCGTGAGGAGGCGGATGACGATAGATGGAAGCATTCGCTGGCTAGTCACCCGGCCGGGCGCGGTAGATAGCCGCAGCCCCATAGCCGACCACCGAAGCGTAGTCCCCCGTGACATCAGCCGAGGTCGCGTGGCGGAGGATCTGCACGCTGTCCGCGCCCAGGTCCCTGGCGGCCCAAAGCACGGCCGCCACCGCGCCACGGCCGCAGGCGAAGCCAACGCCCTTCTCCTCCGTCTCCAGGACGCCGTCTGGGTCGAATGCCTCGATGCGCGCCAGGACCTCGGCGTCCAGGCGACGGGCGACGGGGTCGGGGTAGAAGTGCGAGAGATCGGAGCTGCCCACGAGAATGGCGCTCGTGCCGGTCAGGACAGAGCTCAGGGCGTGGCCGACGGCCTCGACAGCCTCGTGAGATTGGTCGCGGAGCATGAGGGGCAGTAGCCGGAAGGGAGCCGCCAGGGCTCTCTGCAGGAAAGGCAACTGGATCTCGAGGGAGTGTTCCTGGTCGTTCGTGACGCGCCTGAGGTGGATGCCGGCTGCACTGGCGAGTTGGCCCTCCAGACGGCCGACCAGGTCACGGTCGACTGGCACTTTGCCTAGGGGCGTGGCGTAGGCCTCGTGGCCAGAGGTGAGGACCTGGCCGGGGTAGGGTTGATGCAGAGGGGAAACAACGGCTACGACCTCCGGCCGGAGGTTCCGGAGCGTCTGGAAGGCGTAGGCGGCGACCAGGCCGGAGTAGATGTGACCGGCATGCGGCGCGATGACGCCAAGCATCTCGCCTGCGGGCGATACGATCTCGGCCTGGCGGAGTTGTTCGTCGACGGAGCGGGTGAGCGTGTCTGCGTCGCCAGGATACCAGGTCCCAGCGATGGGGGAGGGCCGGACATCGGGTCTCATCTCTTCATCTCCCTCGCAATCAGATTGTAGCACACCCGGCTCGGGGTCGAGTTACCGAGAAGCCTCTCTGGAAGCGGCCTAGCCTCAGGGTGGCGCTCCGGGGAAGGGTGAGAGGGGAGAGGATGAATATCATCACCACGAATCACGCCTGCGGTGGCCTGAGGGACGCCCAGACGTACGGAAGGACGCGTTCTTCTCACTCCTACGTCAGGATCTCCCACCGGGGGGCTTTTTCAACACTCTCATCCGGTGTGGCTTGACAACCGCACAAATGTTCTGTATCATAGTGGATAGAACATGCGTTCTACCGTGGCCAATGGAGGGATGTGGTGGATACCTTTCCGTGGGAGACAGAGACCCTGGATGCGCAGGCGGACCAGATCGAGCGAGCATTCCTGGGCCTAGCCGTGCCAGTACATGTGGGTGGAGGCGAAGTCAGGAGAGGTTGGGTGCGATACAGGCTGACGCCGATGCCTGGGACCGCGCTCAGCCAGCTAGGCGCGGTGGCAGGCGAGGTGGCGCGGGCGCTCGGTGTCCCAGAGGTGCGGCTTGCGCCCGGAGAGGGAGACCTGGCAGTGGATGTCCCACTCCCGGGTCAGCCCCACGTGCGCCTGTTGCCCCTGCTCGAAGCTTTGGGGCCCTTTCCGCCGTTGACGGTCCTGCTGGGGTTGACCCCAGAGGGGCAACCCTTGCTCTTCCCCCTCCAGGGGCGGGAGACCTGGAGCCTGCTCGCGACTGGGGACCATGGCTGCGGCAAGTCGGAGTTGCTCAGGGCTGCGATGTTCAGTCTGGCACTAACCAGCCGGGCCTCCCAGCTCCAAGTTCTCGGGATCGACATCGGTGGCCGGGAACTTGCCGTGATGGAGGCATTGCCGCACGCGGTGGCTGAGCTGGCGACGGAGGAGGGGTACGCGCTGGAACTGCTGTCGTGGCTGGTGGAAGAAGTGGCGCGGCGTACGACGGCAGGGATTCGCAGGCCGGAGCTCGTTCTCGTCCTGGACGACCTGTCGTGGCTAGCCCATGCGGACTGCGAACCCGGCGGGCATGACCTCGAGCAGATCTGGAGGCAAGGGCCGGTTTGTGGGGTCCATGTTCTCGCGGCCGCGGGATTAGGGTTGATGGACTCGCTGGGGCTTCGTCTGGGCAAAGCCAGCACGATCCAGGCGGTGGCCACAACAGGGGAGGCGAACGGAGGTGCTCCGGCCGTCGGACGGTTCGACTTCCACTCGGGAAGCAGAACCGTTCGCGCGAAGACAGCTTGGCTAAGCGCGCGGGACATGGACGCGGGCGTGCGGCTCGCTTCCACAGTGCATTCGCGACGACAGGAAGGGAGGTCCTGCTGGTCCTGAGGGCTCTGGGGACGTACGATGTGTTGACGACCGGCGTCGGCCGGGTGGTGAGGGAAGCCTTCGCGTGGGCGGCGCGAGTCAGCCTTGGGCGGGGCAGATCCGTTGGTGAGGGGAGGTCGGGATGAGGATCGTGGGTGCGGGGGAGAGGATCCGAGTGGGGAGGGGCACGCCAGCCGGACTGCCCAAAGACTTTATATGGCGGGGGCGGAGGCATGAAGTCCGCGCCGTCGAGGTCTGCCGTGACTGGGGTGGCCGCGGGCAAGGGGCACGCAAGCGGACTCTCCGTCTGCGGACGGCGACCGGGATGCGATGCCAGTTGTCTTTGGATCCCCGCGATGGGTCTTGGCGTATCGAGCAAGTGCTGCCGGCGACGGGAGGCTGAGATGGATGTAGGCATGTTGTGGTTCGATGCGGATCCGGGGCTGGATGTGCCCACCAAGATCCAGCGTGCCGCAGACTACTATCACCGCAAGTATGGGAGGGTCCCGACGTTGTGCTTTGTGAACCCGGCCACGGCGGGTGACAACTCTCCCGGCAAGCTTGGCCCGTTGGACGTGAAGACCAGCCACTCAGTGCTCCCGGATCACTTCTGGCTGGGGGTCGGCGACGGCCGGCGTAGCGGGGTTGCCAGCCCGGTGAGCTCTCATCCCTGAGAGCTCAGCCGTGGCAGGAGGGTCATCTCCTGGCTTCCGGGCCAGGGGCGGACGACGTGCCGTGCGGCTATCCCCGATAAGGGGTGTGCTGCACGGCCTTCGTTTCCCGGAGCAGTGGTGCCTACGCCTGCGTGGCTAGGCTGGCGACGAGTGTCTGGAGGGCGATGGCGTCCTCGATCTGGCTGGTCTTCATCGCCACGTCGGTCTCCAGGAGCCGATGGTAGATGGCGTGCAGTTGGGCGGCTGAGAAGCGGCGCGCCTGCGTGGTGATTCGAGGGACGGGGCATCGGTGCTGGCTCAGGGCTTGTTTTGGATCCTGGCCGGAGTCCAGCGCCTCCCGGGCGAGCAGCAGCAGGCGGAAGTGCCGGACAATCATGGGGAAGATGGCACGGGGGGATTCGTCCGCCAGGAGGCGCTGCAGGTGGGCCAGCGCCTGGCGGCCATCGCCGGTGCCCAGGGCATCCGCCATGGCGAACACATCGCTCTGGCCCTTGACGGGAGTGAGAGCTTCGACGTCCTCGCGCCGAATGGGTCGGCTCCGGTCAACGTAGTCCAGGAGCTTGGTGAGTTCATGGTGAGCCAAGCGTGGATCCTCTCCGATCGAGTCGGCCAGGAGCCGAGCGGCTTCGGGATCAACCTCGCCGCCGAGGCTCTTGCACCGGTCGCGGATCCATCCGACAAAGGCCGGACCCCGGGGGATGGCGAATTCCCGGATGAAGACAGCCTGTTGGTGGGCTTCGGCCCAACGGGGCAGGGGTGAGTTCGATTCGAGATTGGAAGCCTCGACCAGTACCAGGGCAGTCGTCGGCGGCAATCGACCCAGCAGGTCCAGAAGAGCCTCTTGCCGGTGACTGCCGGCGGGGCCGAAGGCTGAGGCGTGCGTGACGATGATCAGGCGCCGCCGAGAGAGGAAGGGAGCCGCGGTACAGGCTTCCTCCAGGGCGCTCATCTGGAGGGTGTCGGCGCTGAACGTCTGGATATTGAGCTCGGCAGTCGCGGGATCGCCAAGCTTAGCCTTCAAGCGGGCGATGAACTCGGCGATGGCCAGATCGTCATCGCCATGCAGCAGGTAGACGCTAGGAGGGGGGCGATCCATGTCAGCCGGAGGTAAGGATGCGGTGGGCGCGGCCGCGAGGTAGCCGCCGGACGCTCCGGATGGCCAGACCCGCCGGATCGGCCTGGGTGGTCACATGCTGTTGAAGCTGGAGGCCGACCGGTTGGGCCAGGATGACGGCCAGCGTAGTGGCCAGGATGGTGAAAGGCAGCCGGGCGAGGAGGTCGCGCCGGCGCGGGCTACGTGTCCCACTCAGGCTGAGAAAGGCCGCCAGCCCTGCCAGTGTGCCGGAGGCGATGAAGTTGGTGCCACAGTTCGGGTGGATGGCTAGGTGCCGTTCTCCTTCCGCCAGCCTGGCCAGCGCCTCCTGAGCGGCCTGTTGGACAACCTCGGTAGGGAGATCTGCGTGCAGGGTGAACCCCATGGGATCCGAGTGGCCAGCCACGAACTTCCGTGGGTAGCGGGCGCTGATCAAGCGAACGGTGGCATGCTCGAGGGCATGGTTTCGCCGCAGTCGGGAGAGCCAGGGTACGCTCATGACTTGACCGAGAAGGCTGGGCATCGCGCTTTCCTAGGGTGCTGGGGGGATTATACCCGAGAGGGGAGCATGGAGCACCTGCTCTCGGCGGAGGCCCCGAGATCGGCTACAATCGGGCCATGGCTTGGGAAATGATCGGGCACGCGTGGGCGGTGGAGCTTCTGCAGAAGCATCTCGCCGACGGCCGGGTTCGCCACGCCTACCTTTTCACGGGGCCGAACGGCGTTGGGAAACGGACCCTGGCGTTGCGTTTCGCGCGGGTGCTCGCCTGCGAGTCACCGCCCTTGCCTGGGGAGGCCTGCAGGACTTGCCGCGCCTGCGGACAGATCGACGCCCAAAGCTACCCGGACCTGCATGTGGTATCCAGGCGGCTGGGGGAGAGCCAGATTCCGATTGACCAGATACGCGAGTTGCAGCACCAGTTGGCCCTGGCGCCCTATGCCGGGCGCTGCCGGGTGGCGCTCCTGGCCGACTTCCACGATGCCAGTCTTCCTGCCCAGAACGCCTTGCTCAAGACGCTGGAGGAACCCTCCTCGCGGGTCGTGCTTCTGGTGACGGCGCGCGAGCCGGAGAGTCTGCTGCCCACCATCGTGTCTCGATGTGAGGTAGTGGCACTCCGGGGCCTGCCCGCTGGGGAGATCGCGGCGGCCCTGGCCGCCACGGGAGAGACACCGGACCGGTCTGCCCTCCTGGCGGCGCTGGCCGCGGGAAGGCCGGGGCGGGCCCTGCAACTGAGAGGGGAACCACAACTTCTGGAGCTGAGGGTGCAGGTCCTGGACGAGCTGCAGCGACTCCTCGGTGCGGGCCGGCCCGAGCAATTCGACTATGTTGACCGCTTGGTGGGCAGAAGGAGCCGAGAAGTCGATCTTGAGGCGAAGAGGCGGAAGGCGGTAGAGGTCCTGGAGACCTGGCTCAGCCTGTGGCGGGACGCAATGCTGGCAGCCTATGGCGTGCAAGCGCCCTTGGCAAACCCGGATCGGGGGAGGGATCTCAAGCGCCTGAAGGTGTCTGTGCCTCCTTTCGAGGTCGTGGCGGCCGTTCGGGCGACAGAGCGGACAATCGAGTCCATCCGGCGCAATGCCAATCTGACGCTGGCGATGGAAACGCTCATGCTTGACATGCCGCGGGTGCCCGGCGGGCAGTAGGAGTGTGTTGAAAAGGCCCTGCTTCCCGGAAAGAATCCGTCTATGTGGTGGTTGGGTCGCATCCGGAACAGGACCAGGTGGGGTCTCGCCGGGTCGCCCGGTGGCTCACGGAGCCCGGCAAGGACTGGGGGGCGGCCGGGGAAAAGTCAAGGCAGCGAGGGTGGGTGGATCATGAGCCGCCCGGCTTTGGCCAAGGCCAACCGGAGGCGACGGTAAGGCTCCCGGCATTCCCCTAGGATCGAGAATGGAATCTGGTGGAAGAGGGGCTAACCTCCTCAGGATGCCCTGAGCGCGGGGTCTCCAGCCCTGGGCGGCCGACACAAACGCGTTTCACTCCCGAGGGGGCATCGCGACGCGCCTGTAGGAATGGGATGGCTGGCGTTGGAGCAAGACGGTCAGCGGAGGTCGGCGGACCGACGGCCGCTAGCGCGGCTCGACAGTGAGCTTGATGGCTGTCCTTTCCTTGCCCTCGATGTCCACGGTGACGAACTCTGGCAGGCAGACGATCTCGATGCCCTCCTCGTGGAGATACCCCCTGGCGATTGCGGTGGCCTTGATCGCCTGATTGACTGCGCCGGCACCGATTGCCTGAACTTCGGCCCGACCTCGCTCGCGAATCACGCCAGCGATGGCGCCCGCGACGGCCGAGGTACGCGACTCGGCAGAGACCTTGATGATGTCCATCGGGCTGTCTCCCCTGTTGACTTGCAGCAAATGCCCGATCGTGTGCGCCTTAGATAGTTATTGTACAGCATTCGGGAGGTGGAAGCAAGGATTCGGGTCTGAACGACGCCCGGCCCGATGCCAGGAGGGAGCCGAAACCCCCTAGATCCAGACCAACGAAGCCCACATTGCGGTCGCAGGCAACGATCCCGCGGCGCACGAGCAGGCCCGGGCTTTCCCGATCGAGGTCGATTCGCCAGGAGTCGGCAAATGCTCATACGCCGAGGGCATAGACGGGCAACCGGGCCAGCATGGCCACCACACCTGTCAGCTTGGCCCCATGGTGTTGTAGAGCACGACGCCTAGGCATACCGGGAGGACATGGCCTCGCAGCGGCCACGCGTGGAGCCCTCACGGAAAGCACGGGGATGGGGAGCAGATCCCCCAGCAACTGCCGCGGCGGCCGCTTTCGAACGACGACAGGCGGCGGGTGCCGCGGCCGCAGAGCAGGATGGGGCGCCCGATCCCGGCCCCAAGGAGACACGCCAGGGCGATAGGCTAGAACCAGTCCAAGAAGCCGGTTGTCGTCATCGAGGCGGGTCTTTCGGTGAAGGGGATGAACAGGCGTGGGAAGTGCGCAGCGGCGTGGGCCTCCAAAAGAGAATCCAGGGGCACATCGAGGGCTGCCAGAACGCAGAAGCGACTCTTGAAAGGAGCTACGGCTGTTGCGCGGCGGTGTGCGGTGCGCGGCCGTTGACCCGCGCCACCTCCTCCTCGGCGAAGACGACCTCCTCCTTGCCGGTGAGTTTGTCATGGATCTTGGAGACGATCAGTTCCAGGTGGCTGCTGTGGGCGACATAGTCCAGATCATCGGCGGGCACCGTCAGCACCGGGCACAGGGTGAAGTTCTTGGTCCAATCCTCGTACAGGTCGTTCAGGCGGGAGAGGTAGTCCGTCTGGATCTGCTGCTCGTAATCCCGGCCGCGCAGTGCGATCCGTTGGCGGAGCGTGGGGACCGAGGCTCGCAGGTAGACGACGAGATCCGGCGCGGGCAGGAATTCGGTGAGCACCTGGTAGAGTTCGCGATAGGTGGCGTAGTCGCGTTCGGAGAAGTGGCCCTGAAGGTACAGGTTGTGCGCGAAAACCTCGGCGTCTTCGTAGACGCTGCGGTCCTGGATGACGGACGTCGGATGGTCGCAGAGTTGGCGATGGGCGCGCAGGCGGCGGGTCAAGAAGAAGACCTGGGAGTGGAAGGACCAGGATCGCATATCACGATAGAAGTCGGCCAGGTAGGGGTTCTCGCCGACAGGCTCATAGAATGGCTGCCAGCCGAGGCGACGAGAGAGAAGCTCAACCAGGGTCGACTTGCCAACTCCGATGTTGCCAGCGACGGCGATGAAATGCTTCATGATCTTCCCCTTCCGTGCGGGCGAGGGCGCCCGCCCCAACTCTACCGGTCCCGTCGTTGCACTCGGTTGGTACTGCGAACCCTGCTACCGGAGCCTGAACCAGGCTATCCAGGCCGGGCGGGCTCTCATGCCGGGAGGCCGCCCGTGAGGGGAAGCTGCGGTTGGAATGGCGGGATGCCAAGGGTGTCCCGGATCCGGTTGACGAT
Source organism: uncultured Anaerolineaceae bacterium (assembly GCA_964513155.1). Lineage (GTDB taxonomy): Bacteria > Chloroflexota > Anaerolineae > Anaerolineales > E44-bin32 > DATEAV01. The sequence continues at coordinate 48,790 of CAZEMA010000004.1, read as the reverse complement.
GTAAGCCAGGTGCTCCGGGCGGGCGACGAAGTCAAGGGAATTGCTGTCGACGACCATCACCGGTCCCGAGTCGTGGTCGCCGAAGAACTCCTCGTAGGCCCGGTTTAGGTCATCCATGTAGGCGCGATCCATGTTGCGCTCGTAGGAGCGGTCGCGCGTGGCAATCCGCCGCATGGCGATTTCTGTCTCGACCCGCAGATAGACCGTCAGGTCCGGGCGGGGGATGCGTTCGGCCAGGGCTTCATGGAGGCGGAAGTAGGTGTTGAGCTCGTCCCCGTCCAGATTGAGCCTGGCGAAAAGAGCGTCCTTCTCGAAGGTGTAGTCGGCGATCAGGTTGCCCTTGGCCAGTGCGTTGGGGACCGCCTCCCGCTGTTGACGGTACCGGCTGAGCAGGAAGAAGATCTGAGTCTGGAATGCGTAGCGCCTGCGGTCGGCATAGAAGTCTGAGAGGAACGGATTCTCCTCGAAGACCTCAAGCAAGAGTTCGCCGCCAAACGTCGGCTGGAGCAGGCGGGCGAGGGACGTCTTGCCAACGCCGATAACGCCTTCGATCGCCAGATACACGGGGACACCCGCAATGGGATGAGATCGGCTACAGGATACCCGGGAATGCTCCCGGGCGCAACGGCCCGACGGAAACCGCTGCTGACTGCCTTCCCCTAAGAGCCTGAGGGGGATCGACCGCAAGGCGGGATCCGCGCGGGGACGGCGCCCCCGACCGAGCCGTGTCAGGTACTTCACACCTCCTCAACCGTGCGCTCGGCGGCACGTCGGGTGGGAGTCTCATCCGGTTGGAGGCTCGGCGGGAGGGGAATAGCCTCGACGTGACCGTCACCGACAATGGCAGCGTCCTCCCGCCGGAGCACGTTCCCCGTGTCTTTGCGCGCTACTGCCGAATCGAGGGCATTCATGGCCGAAGCGGGCAAGGCAAGCGGCAGGCTGCCGCACTGCCTCATCGGGGCCGTGGGGCACCCGGGTGGTGAGCCCTCTCATGGCACCGGCGGCCCGCCGCGTAACTCACGTTGTGAGAATCCCAGGAGAAACAGCGAGCGAGGTGGATGCCCTCACCGACGCCGATGCCGCCTCAGCCGCCCGAGATGGCAGGCACCAGCCGCAGATCGTCGCCATCGGCCAGGGCCTGCTCAGGCGAGACCAGCCGGCCGTTGAGCACCAGCAGGATGAGATCGCCCTGCCCCCGGATGCCCAAATGGTCGAGCGCGGTTGCCACGGTGGCACCATCCGCCAAATCCAGCGTCAGACGGTCGACGATCCCCTCCGGTGTCTGTCGCCGCAGGACGGTGAGGAGGCGGACCGTCACGACCATTCGAAGATCCCGTCGAGGTCTTCGTTGGGAACGTCGAAGACAGAGTTGTGCGGCGGGAGCGGTTCGGTGGTCATCCACTCGGGAATCCGATCGTCTTCAGGGCCGAAGCCAGCGAGGCGGTTGAAGGTCCGCTCCCACGTCAGGGTCTGGCGGCCGAGCTCTTGCAGGATCCCGTCGCCGACCGACCAGCCGTAGCGGCCATTGAGCAAGTCGCGGATGGCGCCAGGGGCTTTGGCGAAACCGAAGCCGGCGAAGATGCAGGCGCCCAGCGTGTCGTAGCCGGCCATGTTGACCTGGGCGGTCCGGGAGAGGTCGGCCTGCCCCTTGGGATCGAGGTGATCCACCTTGGCCCTGACGGTCAGCCCGGCGGTGTGATCTGCGCCCTGAGGGGATGTGGCGTAGGTCACCCCGGTACCCTTGATGGCGCGGGGATCGTAGGCCGCGCACGCCTGCCCTTTGACGGCCGGCACACGCCTGACGCCCAGGACGCGGCCGGTGGTGGCCGCGCCGTTCCCGATGAGGCGGCCGAGCGGTGTGCCTCTGCGAATCTCGTTGAGGAGAGCCATCACGCTCTCAGAATCCCCAAAGGACATATAACCTGCCTGCGCCGCGACTCCCAGCGCGGCCCCCGTTTCGATCGTGTCCAGTCCCAGGTCGTTGAGTTCCCAATTGAGCCTGGCGATAACGTCCAGGTTGTCGAAGCCCAGGTTGGCGCCGACCAGGCCGATCGTCTCGTACTCGAGGGGTGCGACGATCTTCTCCCCCTTGGCGCTTCCCACCCGATTGGAGCAGCGAATCGTGCATCCAGGCATGCAGGCGTGGGTGGTCTCGCTGGGCGCCTCTCGCGAAAGGAGAAGGTCCCGCATGGCTTCGCCGCTGATGTTCTCGGCGCCCTCGAAGTGGCCGGAGGAAAAGCCACGAGTCGGCAGACCGCCGAAGCCCTCGACCGTCGAGACGAGCGCCGCCGTGCCGTAGTCCCGGTAGATCGCCGTCTGGGGATGGGCCATCAGCTCCCGGGTGAAGTACTTCTGGGCCGCGACGAATCTCGCAGGATCGGCCAACAGCGGCTTGTCTCCGCCCGCGTCATCGATGATGATTGCCTTCAACCGGCGGGCGCCCATAATCGCTCCCAGTCCACCTCGGCCGTTAATGCGAGAGGGCTCCCGATCCTTGTCGAGGTTGAGGACCCCCGCGGCCGCTAGGCGCATTTCCCCAGCCGGGCCGATCACTGCCAGGCCCACCTTGGAGCCGAAGCGCTCCAGGAGACGGCTGGCCGCCTCGTAGGTCCCCAGTCCGGCGACATCGTCTGCCGCTTCAACGCGGCCGCCTTCGGTGGTGAGATGGAGCAACCACCAGCCGTTGGTGGCCAGGTCGCCCTCGAGCAGCAGCGCCTTGATTCCCAGGCGGACCATCTTCAGGCCGGTCGTGCCCCCGGCGTTGCTCTCCTTGACACCCCCGGTGAGCGGGCTCTTGCCTCCAATCGAGATACGGTCACACGACGAGACCATGTGACCAACCAGCAGCCCGGGTGCCCAGATCAGCTTGCTGAAAGGGCCGAGGGGGTCGCAAGTGGGAGGCACTTCGTCCAGGAGGATCCGGGCGATGAGACCCCGGCCCCCCCACTGTTCCCAGCCGGCTGGTACGCTTTCCGTCTGCACTGTACGCTTGGCGACATCGGCGCGCCACACTCGAGAGTTCATCCTAAGCTCCTCGGCAGGTCTAACGGTTCCGTGCCACATCCCGCGATATCGCCTTCCCGGACTGGAGCGCAGGGAAGATGCGCGGCTTTCGGGTCTCCCTCTTGGCAGACCCCCTTGACCAGGTCAACCAGGTCTCTCCCGTCGAGAGTTACCGGATCGCAATCAATCTCCCAGGAGCCACCTAACCGGCCGATGTAGAGGAGACGGCGGGGCAGGCTGATTCTATGGTGGACTCCTAAAGGAAGCCTAGGCGGAGACCCGGCTTCGGTCCAGGGCTCGCTCGAACTTCGCCAACGCCTCTTCAATCTGGCTGGCGTTCACGACGAGCGGAGGGATCCAGCGGACGACATTGTCGTAGGTGCCGCAGGTGAGCAGGAGAAGCCCTTCCTCATAGGCGGCCTTGGCGGCGGCCTTGGCTCGCTCGGTCCAGGGCTCGCCGGATGGATCGGTGAACTCGCTGGCGATCATTAGCCCACGCCCGCGCACCTCGCCAATCTCCGGGTGCGCGGCCTGCAACTGCCGCAAGCCGCCCAGAAGCACTTCGCCCATCCGGGCGGCGTTCTCCACCAGCCGCTCCTCGCGGATCACCTGGATGGTCGCCACCGCGGCAGCGCAGGCAACCACGTTGCCTCCGAACGTGCCGCCATGCGATCCCGGCGGCCAACGCTGCATCAATTCCCCGCGAGCCGCCAGCCCGGCCAGAGGAAGCCCGGAGGCGATACCCTTCGCCATGATGAGGATGTCGGGGATGACCCCACTGTGCTCGACGGCGAACCACTTGCCGGTCCGCCCAAAGCCCGTTTGCACCTCGTCGGCAACTAGCAGGATGCCAGAGTGGTCGCAAAGGTCCCTGAGCACTGGCAAGAACCCGTCCGGCGGGACAACATAGCCGCCTTCGCCCAGAACGGGCTCGACAACAATGGCCGCGGTTTCTTCCGGCGCCGTTTGCGACTTGAGGAGAATCTTGAGCTCGCGCAGGCAGAAGTGAAGGGTCGTCTCCTCATCCCAGCCGAAACGGTAGGCGTACGGGTAGGGAGCGACAAACACACCGCTGGCGAGCGGCTGGTAGCCGGCCCGGTAGATCGTCTTGGAAGTGGTCATGGCCATGGTGGCGTTGGTGCGACCGTGGAAGGATCCCTGGAAGACGATCACGTTCGGCCGTCCCGTCGCGGCGCGGGCCAGCTTGACCGCCCCTTCAACGGCTTCGGCGCCCGAATTGGTGAAGAAGAAGCTGTCCAGCTGTGTCGGCACGACGGTCAGGAGCTCTTCGACCAGGCGGAGCATGGGCTGGTGAATGACGATATTCGCCTGGCCATGGATCAGCCGCGCGGCCTGCTCCTGGATCGCCTGAACCACCCGGGGGTGAGAATGGCCGGTATTCGTGACGGCGATGCCGCAGGTGAAGTCGAGGTATTCTCGGCCATCGGTGCTGTAGATGTATGGTCCGCGGCCATGGTCGACCAGGAGCGTCCAGCTGCGGGGCCAGATCGGCGAGATGTGCGAAATCGCGTCTGTCGTCATTTCCACTCCTCAGGGAACGGGTGATCCGACGGTATCCGTAGTCCGCCTCTTGGGCCGGGGCAGAGAAGGCAGAGCAACCTCGCGGGCGCGCTGGCAATCACCAACGGTTGTTGTTCGCCGAGGCTACCCGCCGGCCTCCGCAGGGATCTCGCGGTCGGCGACGCGCAGGATCTCGTCCAATTCATGAGATACGTCCTCGGGCAAGGGATCCACAGGGGGAGCCTCCAGAATCGCCCGCACCTTCTCCCTGGCCCGGGTGTAGATCGATGGCATTCCCTGCTTGACCCAGGCCTCGTAGGGTTGCCGATCCACCAGCGTCGTGCGCGAGAACTCACCACTGCGGGCGGCCTGGCGGGTGCTCCTTGACTTGAGGAAGTTGCCGCCAGGACCCACCTGGGCAATGTCTGCGAACAGGTTCCTTTTCTCGTCGGTGTCAATCCCCTGGCGTATGCGCTGGCACAGGTGGCCGATCTCGTTGTCGACGACGATCTGCTCCAGGACAAGGGTCTGGCTGCACTCGATCAAGCCGATCCCAATGATCATATCCGAGCCGGCCAAGACGCAGGGCAGCGTCGTGAGCACCTTCTCCAGGACAGCCTGCGCCCCGGGTTCCTTGGCGTCGGCCGAACAGCCGGTGGACGTCGTCGGGAGGTTGTAGTGACGGCCCATGGCAACGAGACCGGTCGCCTGGAGCGCCGTCTCCGGCGCGCCGGCCAGGAAGCCGCCCGTGGCGAAGTCCATTGTGCCGACCGCATCGCTGTAGATCAAGTGTCGGCCGGGGTGGGCAAGCTGGAAGACGACGATCGCCGAGAGCGTTTCAGCATTCGCCAGGCAGATGTTGGAGAATAGGCTGGCGGGGCCGGTGGTTCCGGTAACCGGCATGGGCATGATCATCACGGGCAACTCGAACTCGCCCAGTTCGAGATAGGCGTCCAGCATCTGCCCATCGTGGACCAGAGGGGCCACAGGGCAGTAGATCAGGGAGCAGATCTTCTTCGCCTTGATGGCGTCCTCGCTGCCCAGGATGGCCTTAAGACCGGCGATGAGGTAGGGCACCTGCTCGACGCGGTGGAGTTCGTGCTGGCCGTGCCTGGAGCAGTGCCGCAGCATGCCGAAGAACTCGTGCAGGGGCCTGGCGTTGGCCGGCTTGTCCGAGGCACACGTGGGCGACCAGGCCATCACGGCCAGATCCAGCGCCTGGAAGACGCGTAAGGCGTTGCGGATGTCCTTGGTGGTTCCGTAGCGCCTCTCCCCGGTCTCGAAGTCAACGGCAAAGGCGCACGTCCCATCCATGCCGTAGCCCGGGAAGGCCGAGGGGAGCGAGAAACTCAAATCGGGATTCCTGGCCTGCAACACGAAGGACTTGGGGGCAGTTGCCAGGGCTAGGCTGACCAACTCCTGGGGGATCCTGGCCAGCTTCTGCTCTCGGGAGACCTTGGCGCCGTGAGTCTCCAGAATCCCCAAGGCCTTGTCACCGTGGAAGCGGACGCCAACCTCGCTCAGGATCCGCAGGCTTTCCCTGTGGACGCGTTCCCGTTCCGCCTCAGACAGCACCTGCAGCTGTACGTCCAACCCTCCTCCTCTCTATTCGGGGATTGTCAGGCCATCCGGGCCTGACGCTCGATCCGATCGAGCTCGCGCTCTGCGCGATCATCCAGGGGTAGCGACTCGCGGTTCGCCAGGAACTGATCAACGCGTTCGCGGGCTTCCGCCAGGATATATGGCCTGTCGAGCGCTTCCCATTGCTCGTAGGTGTCGTGGAAACCGAGTCGGCTGATATACCATTCGTTCTTCCGTAGGGCGTCCCGAGTGGTGCGCTGGGCGAGGAAGTTGCCACCCGCGCCGACGGCTGCCAGCACGTCCTCCAGCCAGCGTTTCGGCTCGGTGTTGATCCCCTGGCGGAGCCGCCGGCATCGCCGGAAGATCTCCACATCGATGACCATCTGCTCATACGAGAGGACCGTCGAGCCGCTGAGCATGCCCGGGCCGACCAGGATGTCGGGCCAGGCCAAGACCGGCAGCGTCCAGTTGATGGCGCGCTCGTAGGCGGCCTGCAGGCCGGGAATGGGCTGATCGGTGCCGCCGGTCGCCGTCTCGACCGGCAGGCCGTAGTGGCCGCCCATCTCGGCCACGGCCGCGCCGAGAAGAGCGTGTTCGACCTCGCCGCCGTTGTACCGGCCCGTCCGTGGGTTAACCAGACCGGGGACCGGCGCGTAGATGCAGGGCGTCCCCGGGTCTGCCGTCTGCGCCAAACACAGAACCGCCAGTGCCTCTGTGTTGGCCAAGACGAGGGTCGAGATCAGGCTTGCCGGCGCAGTTGCCCCCATCAGAGGCATGGGCATGATGGCCAGGGGGATCCCCCAGTCCAGTGTCTCCAGATAGGCATCGACGGGCGCACCCTGGAGGATGAGCGGCGACAGGGGGCAGAGCAGGAACGAGACCGGCCGCAGGCGCTTGATGGTGGCCCGGTCGCCAAACACGACCTGCAAGACCTCGAGGGTCCAGTGGACTTGGTCCGGATCTTCGTTGCCCTCCTGGATATGCTTGGAGAAGTTGCCGAACACCTTACGCCAATAGGCGACCAGGTCTCCCGACGATTGGCCGGCCAGGCCGCTTGTCACCATGCGCCAGTAGACGCCGACCTCATCCAAGGCGTCGATCAGCCGCGTAGCCTTGAGCCAATCGTCTGGCGTCGCCGCACGCCGCTGGAGTGGTGTGCCGTCGACGACCTGCATCCCCTCCCCATCGGCAACCAGCGTGCACTCCCCCTTGCTTAGGGGGAGGGTCCAGTGGGGCCGCCGCCCTCCCAAGTTGAACTTCCTGGGCGCGGAGCTGAGGCAGCGCTCGACCAGGTCCTTGGGGTAACGTACAATCCGAGAAGTCTCATCCACGTCGGCCCCGGCGTCCGCCAGGATCTTGCGCGCCCGGACGGAATCAACCCGAAGGCCTGTTTTGGAGAGTACCTCGAGCGTCCTCTCATGAACCTGGGACCGCTCATCGTCCGAGAGCACTCGCAGCACTGTCTGCATCTCTCACCTGTGGGGAACCTCAGACTTGCCCGATCTTCTTGAGTACCTTGTAGGGATCGAATGCATCCCGTACCCCGTCGCCGATGTAGTTGACCGAGATGATCGTCAGGAAGATCATCAACCCGGGGAAGATGGCCAGCCAGGGTTCTCGAATGAGATGGTCTTGTGCGTTGCTGAGCAGGTTTCCCCAGCTGGGCGTCGGGGGTTGGATGCCGAAACCCAGGAAGCTCAATCCGGATTCCTCCATGATGGCGTAGCCAACCTCGAGCGTGGATTCGACCACGATGGGGCCGACCGCGTTCGGCAGGATGTGTCGGGCCATGATCCGGAAGTTGGGCGCGCCAATGCAGCGGGCGGCGGTGACGAAGTCCATTTCCCGGAAGGTGAGGAAGCTGGCCCTCACCAGACGGGCGACCGTCATCCAGGAGAGGGAGCCAATCACCACGGCGATCATCAGCACGTTGTTGTGCTGGATGAAGGGCACCGGGATCTCCTGCAGGACGGCGCTCAGCAGGATGAGCACGAGAATGGCCGGCAGACTGAGGGCGGCGTCCGTGATCCGCATCAGAACATCGTCGATCCATCCACCGAAGTAGCCGGTGACGGCCCCGATGGGCACCCCGATGACCAGCGTGATCGCCACGACCATCAGACCCACCGACAGCGAGATGCGCCCCCCATACAGAACGCGAGTGAGCAGGTCCCGGCCCAACGCGTCTGTGCCCATAGGATGGGACAAGGAGGGGGGCTGGAGCCGCTCGGACATCGACGAGAGCTCCGGGTCGTGGGGCAACGCCGGCGCGAGCAGGACCATGAGGATCAGGACCGCCAGGACCATCGTGCCCACAACGGCCCCTGGGTGACTGCGGAAGCGGCGCCATACCAACGACCCCCGGTCTGAACCGAGGTGCTCGGATTCGAGGGCACGATCGCGGGCCCTTTGGGCCGAGGTCCTGGCGTCCCGCACGGCGCCGCCGTCGCTACTCATACTGGATCCTGGGATCGAGGTAGCCATAGCTGATGTCGGCCACCAGGTTGCAGATGACGGTCGTCGCCGAGGCGATGATCAGGACGGCCATCAAGAGTGGGTAGTCACGAGCCAGCGCAGCTTGGTAGTAGAGCCTGCCCATGCCAGGCCAGGAGAAGAGCAGCTCGACGTAGAGGGATCCGGTGAAAATGTAGGGCAAGTCCAGGCCGAAGATCGTCAGCAGAGGGATCAAGGCGTTCTTGAGGGCATGCCGGTACAGGACCTTGCGTTCGGCCAAGCCCTTGGCCCGTGCGGTGCGGACGTAGTCCTGGTTGATCACGTCCAGCATGCCGGAGCGCAGGAAGCGCGAGTACCAGGCAACCCAGCCGACGGCTCCCATCGTGACCGGCAGAATCAAATGCTTGATCCGATCCAAGAGCGAGAAGCCCATTCCCAGGGTATACATCCCGCCCGAGGGGAGCAAGGGCGCGCCGGTAAATGGGTTCTCCAAGCGGGCGTAGAAGATCAAGATCAGGATGAGGCCCAGCCAGAACTCGGGGATCGCCTGTCCCATGAAAGACAAGGTTGTCACGCCGATGTCGAATAGGGAGTATTGCCTGACGGCTGAGAAGACTCCCACCGGAATGGCAATGACACCGACGACCACGATGGTGACTGCCATCAGGTAGGCGGTATTGGGCAGGCGATCAGCGATCTCCTGGAGGACCGGCTGGCGGGTGCGGAAGGAGGACCCGAAGTCGCCTCGCAAGATGCCCCGGCGCTGGCCGTAGCTGTCTGGCACACCGTCCCCGTCCGCGTCGACCCTCATCCAGTCATTTCCGATCAGCCAGATGACATACTGAACGGCCAGGGGCTTATCCAGGCCGAATTCGCGCCTCAGCCTTTCCAGCCGTTCCGGGGAGACATGGCGCGACACACCTTGGCTGGCCAGGGGCCCACCGGGAGCCAGGTTGACCAAGGTGAACAGCACGAGGCTGAGCAGGAAGAGCATCGGGATGGCCTGCAGCAGACGCCGGGCGATGTAGCGACCCATGTCATCCCCAAATCATGGCTCGCAGGTGCGTCCGCAACGGTCGCACCTGCGAGCCGGGAGGGGCAACCCCCCCCGCTACTGGGTGAGCCTCCAGTCGGCGACATTCCAGGTCACCATGTCGTTGACCGTGGATTGCACGCCCTCAAGCCGCGTGGAATGGGCGTCGGCATTGACGGCAGAGAAGAGCAGGATCTGCGGCAGTTGTTCGTCCAGCAATTGGGCGATCTGGCAGAACACTTCCTGGCGCCGCGCTTCGTCCAGTGTGTAGGCCTCGTCCAGCAAGGCGTCGAATTCCGGGCTGATCCACCGGCCGACGTTGAAGCCGGCATCGGGCACGGCGGAGGCCGAGTAGTAATAGAAGTACAGATGCTCGGTCGGGTCCACGCCGGGGTAGCCATCATCGTACATGTCGAGGTCGAACTGACCATTCTGCTCGGTGCCGCCGCTGGCCTGGTCGGCCCACATCACCGGTCCCTGGAGGACCCGCAGCTGCAACTCGAAGCCGATCCTGCCCAACATCTCGCCGATCAACTGCTGGGCCAGTTCGAGCTCCGGGCCGTACTCACCGTAGGTGGCGAATTCCATCGACATGCGGTAGCCCTCGGGAGCATTCAGGCAACCCTGGCACTCTCGGACCCCGTCGTCATTGATGTCAACCCAACCGGCCGACTCCAGCATCGCCTGGGCCCCTTCGGGGTCGTACGCGGGGCGGGTGATCGTACAGATGTAGGGCGGGCGGAAGAACTCCGTCCAGATCGGCTGGCCATAGCCACGGAACACGGTCTGGGAAATGGTCTCAACGTCAATCGCCATGCGCATGGCCTGGCGCACGCGCACGTCTGAGAGAATCGGGTGGGGCGTGGCCGCGGCATCGATGGTTCCGCGAGCGGCCAGGTTGGGGATGAGCCGGAACACCCACCGGGGGTTGGGGGCCATGCTGACGGCGACATCGGGGGCGCTGCTCAGTTCCTCGATGCCCGCTTCCGTCACCCAGACATCGACATCGGCGTCCCCCCGGGCCATCATGGTCTGGCGCACGGCCGCCTCAGGCACGATGCGGATGATGATCCGGTCAATCAAGGGCTTGCCGGCCTGGTAGAACATGGGGTTGCGGACGAAGGTGAGGTGGTCGCCTTCCTCCCACTCCTCGAGGATGTACGGGCCGTCGCTCAGAGGCTGGCGGTTGCAGTCCCAGGCGACAAAGCCCTGCGACGCGTCGCAGTAGTGGTGAGGCCAGATGACCACCTGGTCGCCGCCGAACTGGGTCAGGTAGCCGGTGTAGACGGAGGTGTAGTGGACGACGAAAGTGAACTCGTCGATCTTCTCAACGCTGTCGACGTAGTCGGATCCCTGGACCCAGATTCCACCTTCGGGCGCGTTGATCGCCTCCCAGGTGAAGATCACGTCGTCCGCGGTCACCGGCTCGCCGTCCGCCCAGGAGACATCGTTGCGCAGGGTCCAGGTGACGTCCATGGCGCCGCTCGCCTCATCCAGGACGACCCCGCCGTTCTCGACCGTTGGCAGAGAAGCAGCCAGTTCGGGGAAGATATTGCCCTGGGGATCGATGTCCGTCACGCTCAGCAGGACGAGCTCCATAACGAGCGAGTCGTATCCGGCATCGGTCACCAACCCGTTGAAGCTAGGCGGATCCTCGGGGATGACCATGACGATGGTGGACAACTCGCCGGGTCCAGCCGTGGCTGGTGGGGCTTCGGGGGTCGGCCCCTCCGGCTGCGGGGTCCCGCAACCGGCCAGCACGATGGCCAGCACAGCCACCCAGGTGAGCCCAATCCATCGTCTGCGCTCAGACTTGTCGTGCATCTCTCCCTCCTCCTGATAACATCACCGGCCGTGGTTACCTTGTGACATTGGCCCTCGGCCCGGCCTCATGCCAGCTCCGCTTCCGCCGATCGAAGGATCCTTGCCAGTTCGTCTTGCTTGTAGGACTCCAACGGCTCCGGCTGGTGATTCTGCAAAATCCAGTCTACCTTCTCACGGGCTACCTCGACAGGGTCCCGATAGCCGCCTCCTGGCAGGGGTTGGGCGGTGAGCTCCGAGAAGCTCAGGCGGCGCAGGTGATCCCGGGTATGGCGTTTCCGCAGGTACTGGCCACGCGGGCCGACCTGCCGGACCACATCTAGGGCCAGAGCCTCGGGTCCGGTCTCGAGGTATCCCGCCAGGATACGCACCCGGTGGTAGATGTCGGTGTCCAGGAGCACTGCCTCGGGGTAAAGCACGGTGCAGGATTCCAGCAGCCCCATGCCACTGCCTGTCTCCGCGCCGCACAGAGCACACAGGAGCAAGGAGGCAGGCGCCTCGGCGGCTGCCTGCCAGCCCGGCACGCTGGCGTCTGTGCCAAAGCATCCGGCCAGAGTCGGCACGCCCCAGTTGTGGGCGAGTTCGACGCCCAGGGGGTAGAAGACGTCGCCCTCCCAGGCCGTGCCCAGATACGCCCCGGTGCGGGGGTGCATGATCCCGGGCATCATGGAGTGATATACCGGAGCACCCGGAAACGCTAGTTGGATCAGCACCAGCGCCGCCACGATCTCGGCGTCGGCCGCGGCCAGCGTGCCCGCGATCGTCCCCGGCCCGGTGGAGCCCGTGTTGGCCATCGACATGAAACCGACGGGCAGCCCAGCCTCGGCGAAGACCAGCGCCGACTCCATCCCTCCCCCATCCTGGGCCAGGGGCGCAATCGTGCAGATCAGCGATGAGAGAGGTGGACGCCCGCGCAGCGTGGTCTCGTCCCCGGCGATAACCCGGGCCATTTCGAGAGCGTAGCGCGCCATGCGCTCATCCATGACGGTCTCGGTCTGGACGTGCTTGAGCGTATTGTTGAATGAAGCTTCCAGTTCGTGCAAGGGGGCAGTGGGCGGATGGTCCTGGGCGCTGACGATGGGCCAGTAGAAGCCGACCGAGGGGAGGGCATCGACCACCCGGGCCATCTTGGCAACGTCGTCTTTCATTGACGGGCGGCGCTGGCGAGTTGAGAAGTCAATGGTCTCCACGCCACAGCCGTCGGTGGCGATGTACATTGCCTTCCCGTCGAGCCGGAGGTCATACGCTGCCTGGCGCGCCCCCATGGTGTAGAAGCGAGGAGCGTGGGACATGGCCTCCAGGACCATCGCCGGCGGGAGCCGGACGATCTGCTGGTCAGCCTCCACCCTTGCGCCGTGCTCGGCGTAGATGTCCCGAGCTCGTTGTGAGGGGCAGTGAACGCCGACCTCGTCCAGGATCGTGAGTGTCGCCGACTTGAACCGATCCAGCTGCTCGTCCGTCAGGAGGCGCACGTGGTAGGCAGGCACGATCGGCTGCAGCTTCGGGGTTTCGCTTGTCAACTCATTGCCTCCTGGCCGCAGATCGCCTAGCTACCCCAGTTCCTTGTCGGCGGCGGCGAGGATTCGCTCGAGCTCGGCTCGCTTGGCTACCTCCAGGGGTTCCGGTTGATGGTTCTTCAGGATCCATTCGAGCTTGGCTCGCGCCGCCTGGCGCGGTTCGAGGTACTTGGCACTCTCCCCGGCCATCTGGGTGATGGCAGGCTTCATCGCCTGGCGCATGTGCTGGCGGGTGTGCTTCTGCGCCAGGAAGTGACCAGCGGGCCCCACGGCGCGGACGACCTCGACGGCCAATGTCTCAGCGTTGATCTCCAGGTCCATCAAGGCATATCGGGCCCGGTGGTACAGGTCGTCGTCCAGGATGATGGCCTCGGGGTACAGCAGCGTATACGTTTCGGCGAGGCCGATGCCTGTCACGAACTCGGCGCCCGTCAGCGCGACCCAGAACGGATCCAGGGCGACCTCAGCCGCCGATTGCCAGGTGCCAGGAGCCGGGGCGTCTGTGCCGAAGGCGGCGCCCAGGGCTGGCATTCCCCAGTGATGGGCCATCTCCACGGGCGCATAGCGGCCGCGAGAGTCGAGCGGGTAGCTTATGTAGGCCCCCGAGCGCGGGTCGGCCCAGGCCTGCATCAGCGAGTGGAACACGGGGGCGCCGGGAGCGGCCAGCTGCATGAGCACGGCGGCGCTGACGATCTCGGCGTCGGCCATGGCCAGCGCGCCTGGCAGGCTTGCCGGGGCAGTGGTCCCCATGGTTGGCATGGCCAGAAAGCCGACCGGCACGCCGGCTTCAGCCAGGACGAGCGCTCCCTCGATGCCGGCCTTATCCTGGACCAGGGGGGCGATCGTGCATACCACGAGGGAGAACGTCGGGCGGCGGCGAAGCTCGTCCTGGCTGCCGGCGATCACACTGCCCATTTCGACTGCGTAGCGGGCCGGCGCCTCGCCCATGATCGTCTCACTCTGGACATGCTTAAGGGTGTTGTTCCAGCAAGCGTCCATCTCGTGCAGGGGCGCGGTCCTGCCATGATCCTGGGCGCTGACCATCGGCCAGCAGAAGGCCATTGACGAGAGATAGTCGCAGACGCGCGCCATGAGCGCCACATCCGCCTTGCACGAGGGACGCCGCTGGCCGGTCTCGAAGTCGACCGTCTCGACCCCGCATCCGTCCGAGGTGAAGTAGGTGACCCCGTCCTGAAGCTGGAGGTCAAGGGAGGGATCGCGGGCACCGAGGTGGAAGTACCGCGGCACGCTCGACATTGCCCCGAGTACGAGTTCTCTTGGAAATCTGGCAACCTGTGTCTTGGGGTCAACCCGGGCGCCGTGGCCGGACAGGATCGCGAGCGCCTTCTCCGAAGGAAAGCGGACGCCCACTTCCTCCAGGATCTGAAGCGTCGCTTCCTGAAGTTGGTCGAGTTGATGATCGCTCAGGCAGCGCAGTCTCTGGTGGGTCCGCAGCGGTTCAATCGGAGGCCGGCCGCCGTTCATGTGTCCACTCCCATCTCGACGATCCCATAGGGGAAGTCGAACGCAGGCATGCGCGCCAGGAACGGGTCGGGGTCGAACGCCTCCGGGCCGAGGACGCCCCGGCCCTGCCAGACGCCGGTCGCCAGGAGTTCCATGGCAATCACCGGCCCGATCCCGGTCTGGAGTCCGACGGCCTGGCAGCCGTAGCGCTCCATGCTAAAGGCGTTGTCGGTGGACTGGTAGAGGTAGACCTGGCGAGGCCTGCCGTCCTTGACACCCTTGACCCACGTGCCGACGCAGGTCTTGCCCTTCATCTTGTCCCCCAGGCTGGCGGGATCGGGGAGCAAGGCGGCCAGGAGATCGCGCGGCGCAACCCGCAACCCCTTGATGTCTACCGGGACGGAGCTCTCCAAGCCAAGCGTTTTGATGGCCTTGATGATGCTCAGGAACTCGTCGTCGAGGCTGTACTTGAAGGTGACCCTTCGGCACTTGACCCAACGCGGCACCAGCACCACCTCCTCGTGCTCGATGTTGATGCACTTGAGGGGGCCGATCCCTTCGGGGAAATCGAAGAGCTCCGGCTCGGAGAACGGCTCCGTCGTGTACCATCCGCGCTCGCGCTCCCAGATGAGCGGCAGATCGGTGCACTCCTCTACGGTGTCGATAACCGAAAAGGTTGGTGCGAATGCGTAACCCTGCAGCGCCAGATTGGCGCCGTCGCGGATGCCGATTTCGTCGATCTCGTCGAAGAGGTGCTTCTCGGCGTACTTGGCGAAAACGTCCGAGACCCCTGGATCCATCCCCATGCACAGCAGGGCCAGCAGCCCCCTTTGCTCCCAGCGCGCGGCCTGGCCGAACTGGTAGCTGCCCATCTCGGCGCCGGTGCCCGACATGGCCATGTCGATGTATCCGCATCCGGCCTCGAAGGCCGCGTCGAACACCGAGTCGTTGTAAATGCTGCTCACGGCATTCATGATCAGGTTGGCGCGATGCTGGCGGGCCAGCTGGACGACCCGCCGGGTGTCGCGCGCATCGACCTGCTCGACCGGGAACACCTCCGGCGGCCCTAACCGGGCCTGGACCGTCCGGGCGCGTTCGAGGTTGTAGTCCGCTAGGACCAGGCCTTCGAGCCAGGGCCGCTTGTGGGCAACAAGCGCAATGGCCTCTCCAACGGAGCCGGTCCCGAGGAGCAGGACTCTCATGAGGCGCCTCCCATCAGTCTCTTGGCCTCCCCCACGGCGCCGATGGCGTCCTCACTGTAGCCATCTGCGCCGATCTGTTCGGCCCAAGTCCGCGTCACCGGCGCACCCCCGACCATCACCTTGACCTTCGGCCGGAGTCCCAGATCGTCCAGGGCCTCGATGACCGTCTTCTGATTGACCATCGTCGTGGTCAGCAGAGCGCTTAGACCGACGATGCTGGCGCCGACGTGCCGCGCTTTCTCGGCGAACTCCTCGGCCGAGACGTCTACCCCGAGATCGTAGACCTCGAAGCCGCCGGCAGCCAGCAAGGTCGCGACCAGCGTCTTGCCGATGTCGTGGATGTCTCCCTGGACCGTGCCAATCACCACCTTGCCCAACGTCTGCCGCTGCAGGCCGCTCTTCGCTAGCTCCGGATCGAGCACGGCGACGGCGGCCTTCATTGCCTCGCCGGCCAAGACGAGATCGGGAAGAAAGGCCTCCCCGCAGCTGAACATCTCTCCGACGCGGTTGACACCAATGAGGAATCCTTTGTTGACCGCATCTAGAGGGTCGACCCCCTCGGCTACGGCCCGCTTGGCCAGCGCCGCGGCGATGTCGGGTTCGCCATCGATGATGCTCTGGGCCATCTCATCGAACATCTCTTGGCTCATGGGTCTCTCCTGGCTTGCGGATGTGGCCTTGGTTGCCTGCTCGTGTCCACGTCGGCTGGCGGGAAGCGGCGCCCCCGCGTGAGGTGGCTCCTGTGCACGGTATTAGGACGTGCGCGACCATTCCCTAGGCCAGCGCTCGATCACGACCTTCTTCTGGGTGAAGAACCCGACCGCGTCCAGGCCCTGGCCGTGCAAGTCGCCGAAGAAGCTCTCTTTCCAGCCGCTGAAGGGGAAGAAAGCCATCGGCGCGGCCACGCCGATGTTGATGCCAATGTTCCCGGCTTCGACCTCGTAGCGGAACCGCCGCGCCGGACGGCCGCCAGCCGCCATCGACGTAGTTGAGGGTTAGGATCTCAGGGCACATGGTGCTGGCTAGGCCTCCTTCACTGCTTCGGCCAGTGCGGAGAGAGTGACTTCGACGTCTGCCTCGGAATGGGCCTCACACACGAACCACGGCTCCTTGGCGTCACGTTCGTACTCCACCCCGCGGGCGCGCATGCCGGTCTGGAGGGCCTTGTAGTGCTCCACGTCCACCGCCTGCAGGTCGCGGTATTCACGGGGCGGATGTGAGAGGCCGAGTACGAATGAGAACATGGCCGGCACGCCGGTCAGGGCGTGCTCGAGACCGGCCTCGGTCAGGATCTCATCGATCCCTTCCATCAGGCGCTTGCCTCGGGCAGCGACGGTCTTTAGGGCGTCGGTGGTCTCGATCACCTCCAGCGTGGCCAGGGCGGCTGCCACACCGGCGGCATTGCCGCAGTACGTGCCGCCGTGGGCCATGCGGCCGGGCTCGATCACGCTCATGACTTCTTTCGAGCCGCCGATGGCCGCCAGGGGGTAACCGTTGGCCAGCGACTTGGCGTAGGTCATCAGGTCGCCTTTGACGCCGAAGTACTCGGTGGCGCCACCGCGGGCGATGCGAAACCCGGTCTTGACCTCGTCAACGATCATGACGATGCCGAACTCGTCGCACAGGCGGCGGATGTGCTCCAGCCAGCCAGGCTCCGGCAGGATGCTGGTCATGTTGGCGGCGATCGGCTCGACGATGATGGCGGCGATCTCGCCCCAGCGGGCCCGGACCGTCTTGTCCAGCATCTCGAACTCGTTGAAGGGCAGCATGATCACCAGATCACGTAGACAGGCGGGGATCCCGGAGGAGTTCGAGACGGCCGTCGGGCTGCGCCGCGAGCCGATCGATCCGTAGGCGGTGTAGGCCGTCGACCAGAGGACGTAGTCATGGAATCCGTGGTAGGTTCCCTCGAACTTGATGATCTTCTCCCGGTTGGTGTGGGCCCGGGCGATGCGTAGGGCATGCATGGTCGCCTCGGTGCCCGAGTTGGCGAATCGGACCATCTCGACGCCGGGGCACATCCGGACGATCTTCTCGGCCAGCTCAACCTCGAGGGCGTGGGTGTGGGCGAAGAGCGTCCCGTCGTCGATTGCCTGGTGCACCCGCCGGTTGACGCGTGGGTCGGCGTGCCCAAGGATGATCGGCCCGAAGGCGAGGCGGTAGTCGATGAAGCGGTTGCCGTCGGCATCCCAGACGTAGGCGCCCTGGCCCCGGGAGATCACCGGCGTATCGTCCCCGCAGTAGCGGAAGTTCGAGCTGACGCCCCAGGGCATGACTTGTCGGGCGCGCTCAAACAGGGCGCGGGTCTTGGTCAGATCCAGGTCGCGGCTCATGCGTGCTTGACCTCCGATGTGGCTTGAGATGTCCTTCTCTTCCGACTTCCGAAGTCCAAAGGACTTCGGAAGTCGGAAGAGAACCCTACCCCGCCTCGGCGGCGATCGCCCGCTCGATGATCGCCAATCCGGCCAGCAACTCGTCCTGGGTGATGATCAGTGGCGGGCAAACGAAGACCATGTTCTTGTTGATGAAGGTTGTCAGTCCCTCGGCCAGCAGGCGGGACTTGATCGCGTTCATCACGTCCGGGCCCATAGGCTCACGCCCCTCCCGATCCCTGACCAGCTCGATGGCAGAGAAGAGTCCGATCGACCGCACGTCGCCGATGGCCGGGTGCTCGGCTTTCATCCGGGCCAGCTCCGCAGCCAGGACTTCTCCCATCCGCCGGCTGTTCTCGATCAGGTTCTCCTGCTCATACACATCCAAGGTGGCGATGCCGGCCGCACACGACATCGGGTGGCCGAAGTAGGTCAGCCCCATGTAGAGCATCTTGTCTTCGAAGTATTCGGCGATCGGATCGGAGACGACCACGGCGCCGAGCGGGAGATAGCCGGAGGTCAGCCCCTTAGCGATGGTCATGATGTCCGGGACGACGTTCCAGTGGTCCACGGCGAACCACTTGCCGGTGCGGCCGAAGCCGGTCATGACCTCGTCGGAGATCAGCAGGATCCCGTACTTGCGGGTGATCTCTCGCAGGCGGGGCCAGTAGTCATCCGGGGGCACGAGGATGCCGTTCGAGCCAGTGACGCCTTCCATGATCAAGGCGGCGACTGTGTCCGGGTTCTCGTACTGGATCATCTGCTCGATGTGGGTAATGCACTCGCGGTGGCAGGTCTCCGGCTTCTGGCCGAAGACGCAGCGGTAGCAGTAAGGATCGAAGGTGTGGATGACCCCAGGAATGCCCGGCTCGACCGGCGGTCGGCGGTAGTCGCCGCTCAGGCTGATGGCGCCGTAGGTGGCCCCGTGGTAGGAGATATAGCGGGCCAGGATCTTCTGACGGCCGGTGTACTGGCGGGCGAACTTGATGGCGTTCTCGTTGGCCTCGGCCCCGCCCAGAGTGAAGAAGACCTTGTTGAGGTCTCCCGGCGTGACCTCGGCGACGCGCTGGCCCAGGACGGCCTTTGGCTCGTGGGCGGCACCGGGGTGGGCGGCACACAGCCGGGCGGCCTGCTCCTGGATCGCAGCCACGACCTTGGGATGCTGGTAGCCGATGTTCAGGTTCATCAGCTGGGAGGAGAAATCCAGGTAGCGCTTGCCTCGGGCGTCCCAGTAGGTGATGCCCTCACCGCCGACGACTGGGATCGGATCGACGCTGTTCTGGACGGACCACGAGAAGAAGACATGCTGGCGATTGAGACGGACGATTTCGTCGCCGCTCAGTCTCTGATCACCCTTGTTCATACAAGCCTCCATTCATCTGACCAAAGCGCTGCCGGCGGATCCCCTGGGAGAAAGGTTGCGGCTGGGCTTGCCTGCGGCCGGGCCTCACAGGCTCCGATGGACCTCCGCCACGGCGTCCTCCAGGCGGTCCAGCACGGCCTCAAGCTGCTCGTAGGTGATCACCAGCGGGGGCTCGATCCGCACGGTGTGGGCGCTGGTGAGATTGCCCGAGACCAGGATGCCGCGCCGGAACAATCCGGCGGCGACGCGATAGCCGATCTGCGGCGTCCGGAAGTGCTGTCCGATGAGCAGGCCCTTGCCGGTGATGCCTCGGTAGACGGCCGGGAAGCGCTCGGCCAGGGCCTGCAGCTTCGGCATCAGGAACTCACCCTTGGCGGCGGCCTGCTCCCAGAGCCGATCGCGCAGCGTAACGTGGATCGAGGCGATCGCCGCGCTGCACGCCAGAGCCCCGCCGCCCGTCGTGTTGGTGTGAATGAACGGGTTGGGTGTCATCATGCACTGCCAGATCTCCTCGGTCGAGCAGAAGGCGCTGACCGGCATGATCCCGCCGCCGAGCGACTTGGCCACGGCCAGGATGTCGGGCTCGACCTGCCAGTGATCGACACCCCAGAGCTTTCCGGTCCGGCCGAGGCCAGTCTGAACCTCGTCGGCGATCAGCAGGGCGCCATGCTCGCGGGTGGCCTGGCGGATGCGGGGCCAGAAATCGTCGGGGGGTACGATGGCACCGGCCTCGCCCTGAATCGGCTCCATCAGCACCGCCGCGATCCCCACGCCGACCGTGCGGCAGGCATCGAGTTGCCGCTCGACCGCCTCGGCGTCACCGAAGGGGACGTGGTAGACCGGGCCGCCATAGAGTATCCCCGCAGGCTCACGGTACTCGGCCTTGCCGAGCATGCTGAGCGACCCCATTGTCTTGCCATGGAAGGCCTGGAGTGCGGCGATGAAGCCGGGCTTGCGGGTGTGCATCTTGGCCAGCTTGATCGCCCCTTCGATTGCCTCGGTGCCGCTGGCCGCAAAGAAGCTGTAGCGGATGTCTCCGGGGGTGATCTGGGCCATCAACCGGGCCAGCACGCCCCGGAGCGGATCGATCAACTCCTGGGTGGGCATCGGGGTCCGCAGCAACTGGGCCTGGACGGCGGCCACGATCTCGGGATGGCTCCAGCCGTGATTGAGCATCCCGAAGCCGCCGAGGCAGTCAATGAATTCGCGCCCGAGCACATCCTGGAAGGAAGCCCCGTGGCCGGTCCACTCGGTCGCCGCCCAATCGCCGGCCTCCGTCACCGACTTGCGGTACTCGAGCCAGCCTTTGTTGAAGTACTCGGCGAAGTTGAGAGTCGCCTCTTCGATGATCCGCTTGCCTTCCTCCTGGGAGACCTGAGGGTTCTTGATAATGCCCAACCATTGGTGCGAGTACTCAAGCGCATCGTGCAGGGATTGCGGCATAGAACGCTCCCGACGGGCGTAACTTGCTGAGGCGGAGCGGGCGCGGACGCAGGCTGCCCGGATTGTGCCCGGTCCATTGGCTCACGGGGCCGGACACAGTCCTGGCGGAGATCAGGGGGCCATCTCCTTGATCGCGTAGGGGAAATCGTATTTGGGCATCCGCTCCAGGAACGGGTCCGGGTCGAAGGCTTCCGGCCCCAGCACACCCTTACCCTTCCAAACCCCGGTCTCGAGCAGCTCCATGGCGATGATCGGGTTGACCGCCGTCTGCCAGACCACAGCCTGAACGCCGTACTTCTTCATGCAGGTCTCGTTGTCGGCCACCTGGTACAGGTACACCTGGCGCGGCTTGCCGTCCTTCTTGCCCTTCACCCAGGTGCCGGCGCAGGTCTGGCCGAACATCTTGTCTCCCAGGTGCGCCGGGTCTGGCAGACAGGCGGCGACCACATCGCGCGGGGCGACCTTGACGCCCTTGACCTCGATCGCGTGCTTGTTGTCCAGGCCGAGCATCTTGAGTGTCTTGAGCACGCGGATGAATCTGTCCCCGAGACCGTACTTGAAGGTGACGCGCTTACACTTTACCCAGCGGGGAACGAGCAAGACCTCTTCGTGCTCGACGTTGACGCACTCCTGCGGCCCGATACCCTCCGGGAAATCGAAGACCTCGACCTCGGAGAAGGGCTCGGTGGTGTACCATCCCCGGGTCTTCTCCCAGATCACGGGCGGGTTCAGGCACTCTTCGATCGTGGTCCAGATGGAGAAGTTGGGGGCGAACTCATAGCCGCGCACTTCCAGATTGCCCCCGTCACGTACGCCGATCTCATCGATCTCGTCGAAGAGGTGCTTCTCGGCATACTTGGCGAAAACGTCAGACAAGCCGGGCTCCACGCCCATTCCTGGGAGCGCGAGCAGGCCCCTTTTCTCCCATTTCTGGGCGCGCTCGAACTGGTAGTCACCGAGCTTGATGCCGCACTGGTGGAAAGGATCGGTTGGGTGCGGCGATGAGAGCGTCATCGCCAAGTCCATGTAGGTGCACCCGTACTGGAAGGCGGCGTTGAAGATACTCTCGTTGAACAAAGGATCGACGGCATTCAGGATCAGGTCCACCTTATGCTTCTTGGCCAGCTCGGCGACCTGGTTCTTGTCCTCGGCGTTGACTGGCTCAAGCGAGAACTTCTTCGGATTGTGGAGCTTCCCCTTAACCTCGCGCAACCGCTTGGCGCTGATGTCTGCCAGCACAACCCTGTTGAGCCAGGGGAGGTCTTGGGCAAGAACCGCGACGGACTCGCCAACACCTCCTGAGCCGACCAATAGGGTTCTCATTGCGTGCCTCCTCATTCGCAGCCGTGGATGCGGGTCCGGCTGTTGCTCCGTGTGCGTTCAGCTTCGAGGCTTGGAGGCCCCGACGGGTTTCCCATCGATTCAAGGGCGCGCCGCCGTCCCTCAGCAAGGGCCCCGGTAGCGCCCACCAGATCGCGTCCACCGACGGCAAGCACTTAGGTGTGGGCTATTGGGCGGCTTTGACCTCGTCCCACATCCGTTGGTAGACCGACTCGTATTCTCCCAGAGGCTCGATGTACTGAAGCCTCTCGAGCACATCTGCCGGCGGGTAGACTATTGGGTCTGAAAGGAACTCCTCATCCAAGTAGGCCTCGGCCGCTTCATTGGGAGTGGCATAGTATGTGAACTCTGAGATCATTGCCCCAATGTCGGGCCGGAGGATGAAGTTGATGAACATCTCGGCTGCGAGTTTGCGTTCCGGGGGGACCGTGTTCGGGATGCACATGTTGTCAATCCACACCACACCGCCCTCTTGGGGGATGGTGTAACTAATGTCCTCGGACTCTGCTTGCCCCATCAGGATGTCCCCGTTCCAGCCGTGAGCCATGACGGTCTCGCCTGCCGCCAGGAGGTCCTCAAACTGGTCGCTATCGTAGCCCAAGAGTGCCGCCTTGGCCCGGATCAGCGCCTGCATGGCCTCTTCCAGTTGGGCGTCGTCCGTTGTGTTGGCGCTGTAGCCAAGGTAGATGAGCGCGGCCGCAAAAGCTTCACGCGGGTCGTCGAGCATGGTTGTGCGCCCGTAGTAGACAGCATTGGGATCCGGATCGAAGAGCACAGACCAGCTCTGGGGCGCATCCATGACCGAGGAGTCGTAGCCTATGCCCGAAGTCCCCCACTGGTAGGGTACGCAGTACCTGTTCCCCGGATCGTAGGGCACGGTCTGGAAGCGCTCCGCCAGGTTACCCAGGTTGGTGATCACGGAGTGATCCAGCTCGGCAAGCATCCCCTCTTCGATCATGATGCCGACATAGTAGTCTGAAGGGACGATTAGGTCATAGCCCGCGCCTCCACCCTGAAGCTTGGCGAGCATCTCCTCGTTGCTGGCGAAGTTGCTCTCAACCACGGTGATCCCGTATTCTTGCCTGAACAGATCGTAGATCACGGGGTCTATATACTCCGACCAGTTGAAGAGTTGTATCTCGCTCGCCGGCTGGATGGTGAGAGGCTCTGTGGCCAAGACTTCTGGTGTCGCCGTGGCGCCAGCGCACGCCGAGAGGAACATCGACGTCAGCACCCCGAGAGCAATCCAACGCGTTTTCATCTTCTCCTCCTTCTGTCAAACTCATGGGCCGTCGCGATAGACAAGCCCATCTCGCGGAGAGCCCCGGACCCTCAGAAAGTCGCGATTGGCACCTCGCCTCCCTCCCCTCCTCCTCTCTTCTGCAGGATCCGAGAGATCAGAACCAGGATGAGCGAGAAAGCCACCATGAGCGTCGAAATGGCATTGATCTTGGGGGTGACCCCTCTCTTGACCAGACTAAACACGTAAACCGTCAACGTGTTGAAACCAGCACCGCTAGTGAAGAAAGTGATGACGAAGTCGTCCAACGACAGGGTGAAGGCCAGAAGCGCGCCGGCAATGATCCCAGGCATCATCATGGGCAGTGTTACGCGGCGAAAGGTCCGCCAAGTGTTGGCGTAGAGATCCTGAGCCGCCTCTTCAAGCGTGCGGTCCATGTTGGCAAGGCGTGCCCTCACGATGATGGCGACGAAAGAAACGTTGAAGGAGGCATGGCCAATGATCACCGAGTAGGGGACTGCCAGCCGCAGGCCGAAGAGGTCTACCCGCCAGGGCGTGAAACCGATGCCAACCATGTTGAACCAGACCAGCAGCATGATGGCATGAGCGATGTCAGGCAGGATGATGGGTAGGTAGAGCATGATGTCCGCGGCCAGCTTGCCCCTGAAGTCATAGCGCTCCATCGCCATCGCCGCCAGTGTGCCGATGACCGTCGAGATGAGCGTGGAGACCACGGCGACGAAGAGGCTATTCCAGAGAGCTACGGCGACTTGACTGTCGTCAAGCAGTTGGCCGTACCACCGCAGGGTTACCCCCTCCCACTGAGCCAAGAAGCGCGAGTCGTTGAAAGAGAAGACGACAAGGACCACGATCGGGAGATAGAGGAAAGCGAAAAGCGCAATGCCATGTGCGGATAGCAGGCGTCCACCCAAGCGGGCGCGGAAAGCACCCCAGCGCCCGCTGTATGCGCCGTTCTTCCTCGGTCCGACGGATCGCGCGAGAAGAGCCACCTAGCCCTGCCTTCGGACGATACGGAGGTAGCCGATTGTCGCTATCAACATGATCCCTATCATGATCGTCGAAAGTGCGGCGCCGAATGGCCAGTCGTGAGCAGCCAGGAACTGATTGTTGATGATGTTGCCAATCATCAGGGATCTCCCACCGCCCAGCAGGGTCGGGGTGATGAAGGCCCCCAGGGAAGGGATGAACACGAGGATCGAACCTGCCGCCACGCCCGGCAACGTCAGAGGCCAGACCACGCGCAAGAAGACCTGACGATTGCCGGCATAGAGATCCCGAGCTGCTTCAAGAAGGGATGAATCGAGACGGCTGATCGCGGCGAAGAGCGGTAGCACCATGTCGGGAAACCAGCCATATACAAGGCCCAGAAGGATGGCAAAGTCGTTGCCGAAAAGGGGCAGTGGCTCCCTGATCAGGCCGAGAGACAGGAGCGCCGCGTTGAGCAATCCGGTGTTGGTCCGAAGAATCGTGAGCCAGGCATAGGTCCGAATCAAGAAGTTCGTCCAAAACGGGATCATCAAAGCCAGCAGCAAGACATTGCGCGTTTGGGGCCTGCGAGTGGCGATGAAGTAGGCGAAGGGATAACCGAGGACCAGTGTGATGAGGGTTGTCGCGCCTGCAATGTAGGCTGAACGCAGGAAGGTTCTGAGGTATAGGGGATCAATAGCGCGGCGGAAGTTCTCCAGGGTGAACACCCAGACCACGCCGCCGTACGTCCCCCGCTCGAGAAAGCTGTATGCCAGGACGATGAAGAGCGGCGCCACAAAGAACACTACGAGGAAGGCTGTTGCCGGCAGGATCAACACGCCTGCCCTCAGGCCGGGACGACGCCGCAGAGCCTCGATCATCGCGCTCGGTCCCCTCCTCCCTCTTCGAGGAAGGCTTTGCTCACCCCTATTGGCCAGGAGATCATCACCTGATCACCAGGAGAAGCTGCAGGCCCCACCGAGGCCTCCTCATTGAGCTGACGAACCATGATCCGGGGGGCATCCCGAAATGCCACGACGTAGGTTGTGTTCGAGCCTGTGTAGACCACATCCGTAACCACGCACGTCAACTGGTTCGATGCCGGATCAGGCGCCACATCGATGTGTATCTTCTCGGGCCGGAAGGTGACGCTGGCCCGCTTTCCCTGACGCACATCGGGGGCTGCGGGCGCCCTCACTCGAACACCCGGGGCCAGTGCCACCTCGGCAACGCCCTGATCGACCAACAGCACATCCCCTACCAGGTAGTTGGAGTCGCCGATGAAATCCGCCACAAAACGGCTCTGGGGTGACTCATAGACCTCGAGGGCCGTCCCCACTTGCAGCAGCTCTCCTTGACACATGACGCCGATGCGATCGGACATCGTCAGAGCTTCTTCCTGGTCGTGAGTCACGTAGACGAAAGTGATCCCCACTCTCTCCTGCAAAGCCTTTAGTTCTAGCTGCATCGCCTTCCGAAGCTTGAGATCAAGCGCCCCGAGTGGTTCGTCCAGCAGAAGCACCTTCGGATGGTTGACGAGTGCTCGGGCGAGTGCCACGCGCTGTTGCTGGCCACCTGAGAGTTGATTCGGCCTCCTCTTGTCAAGACCGGATAGGCGAACCATCTCCAGCGCCTCCGCCACACGGCGACGCGCCTCGTCACCGGGCACCTTCTGCATCTCCAGACCGAAGGCTACGTTTTCGTAGACATTCATGTGTGGAAACAGCGCGTAGTTCTGGAAGACGGTGTTGACGGGACGCTGGTACGGAGGCTTGTATCCCTGGGGTTCGCCTCCGATGCAGATCTCGCCCTCCGTCG
The DNA here is from genome assembly GCA_964513155.1 of uncultured Anaerolineaceae bacterium. Lineage (GTDB taxonomy): Bacteria > Chloroflexota > Anaerolineae > Anaerolineales > E44-bin32 > DATEAV01. The sequence goes on along the minus strand of CAZEMA010000004.1, from coordinate 22,630 downwards.
GCATCTCGAAGCCGCCAATCAGGCGAAGCGTGGTGGTCTTGCCGCAACCGCTGGGCCCGAGAAGGGAGAAGAACTCGCCGTCCGGCACCTGGAGAGACACGTGGCGCACCGCCGCCACGTCGGCAAAGCGCTTAGTCACCCGGCGTAGTTCTACGGCACATTCCTGGGCCATGTGACACCTCCGCCTTGCATGCCGAGAGTCAGCCCGGTTCTGCCGTCAGGGCGGCACACTCGCAGCAACTCATTGACCCTGGTTCACCGATAGGGTAAAGGCTGCACCCCAAGGATGGAAAGCACCGCATCGAGGCCACCGTCGTCAAGCGACACCCATGTCGCCCTCGTGGCAGCCCATTGTCGGTCACGGCGACGCGCCATGCTCGACCGGGGCAGGCGCCGGACTCCTCACCGAGAGAGGTTTCCCGGACGCGAGGGGAAGTCTCAGTGAGCTTCCGCCTGCGAGAAGCCGACCCTGGTATCAGCGGACGGTCTGCGACCGCAGCAGACTTTCACTGGCGCCGCGCCGGCAGCAAAGGAGAGCTCGCTGCCGGCCGGCTCTCTTGCGGCATCTCAATCTGGCGAACCGTGGCGACGGCGGCGTCGGTGCAAGCCGAGGGCGGTATTTGCCATTGGTAGACGTCTTTGACGATCCTGGGAACGATCAAGGTCGTGGTCTTGCGGACCCCAGGGACATTGGCCACCACTTCGGTGACAAAGGCGTAGACCTCGTCATTGTCGTGGGCCACAACCTGGATGCTTACGTCGACGTCCCCCATCGAGCACCCAACATAGGATACGCACTCATACTCCGCCATTTTGCGAGCAACCTCGAGGATGGCCCCTGGCTCGACCTCCAGGAACACGTCGGCGATCACGGAGTAGCCGAGAGCCTTAGGGTTCGGAATCGCCACCAGTCGCAGGAGCCCTTGCCGAACCATCCGGTCAAGCCGATAGCGGACCGTTCGCTCGGAGACGTCGCCAATGCGACGCGCGAGCTCCGCGCAGGGCATGCGGCCATCTTCCATCAACAGATCCACGATCCGCTTGTCGAGGGGAGCGATTGCCGCCATGAATGGGGCCTTTTCTCGCATTGCTCGGAGGTGCATAGAGTATAGCGGAAACCGTCGTGAACGGCAACTATCTGCAATCAAGTTGCCGAATCCGACAAGAGACACTGCTCAGAGCACACTCGCACGCTGGGGGAACCGCGGTTGGGAACCGCGCCGCCCATTGGCTTCGGAGCTCGAGCGTGCTGTTGCGAGAGCCCGTGCCAGGCGAGGTGCTTGACAACTGCCCGCGTCCTCGTGTACCGTTGCGCCGCGATCCAATGCGTTCTATCGCAGACCAAGTGCCTATGGACACACGCTTCTGTGATCTGGCCCTGCTTGGCTTCGGCAATGTTGGCCGCGCCTTCGCTCGCCTGCTGGTGGCAAAACGGGAGGAATTGAGTCGGCGATATGGCCTCGAGTGGCGGGTCGTGGGCATCGCCACGGGCAGCCACGGGACGGCCATCGATCCCAGGGGAATCAGCCTTGAGCGGGCGTCTGAACTGAGCCGGTCGGGTCGATCTCTTGCGAACCTCTCCGAGCTTCCCGATCCCGGCGACGGCGCCGCCTTCGTGCGGGCTTGCCGAGCGGATGTCCTGTTCGAAACCACGCCGGTCAACTACGAGACAGGACAGCCGGCGGTCGATTATCTTCGCACCGCGCTCGAATCGGGCATGCACGCCATCACTGCCAACAAGGGCCCTGTGGTCCACGCCTACCAGCTTCTGACGGACCTGGCGCGGAGGCACGCCCGCTGCTTCTATTTCGAATCGGCGGTCATGGACGGGGCTCCGGTCTTCTCCTTGTGGCGGGAGGCCCTGCCCGGGGCGCGCTTGCTCTCCTTCCGCGGGATCCTCAACTCGACCACCAATCTGATCTTGACCCGCATGGAGGAAGGCCAGAGCTTCAAGAACGCCCTGGCCTATGCTCAGTCGATTGGCGTGACCGAGACCGACCCCCGGGGCGACGTCCTGGGCTGGGATGCGGCCGTCAAGGTGGCCGCGCTGGCGACCGTTCTCATGGACACGCCTCTCAAGCCGGAGCAGGTGGAGCGCCAGGGCATCGAAGGGCTGACAGCCGAGGTCGTCGCCGCGGCCCGGGCCGCAGGCAGACGCTGGAAGCTCGTCTGCCAGGCCGAACGCACCCCGGAGGGCGTGAGGGCTAGCGTCCGGCCGGAAGAGGTCGAGGTTGGCGATCCGCTCTTCGGTGTGATGGGGACTTCCTCCGCCGTTACCTTCCACGCGGATGTCCTCCCTGGGCTCACCCTGGTGGAGGAGAATCCCGGGCCCGAGACCACCGCCTATGGTCTGCTAGCCGACCTGCTCAACGCAGTGAGAGGCTGAAGGACTCGTCCCGGCAGTCCAGGCTCCTCGTGGGCTTCGGGTTTCGCTGGACGGTCGACGCGGACAACAGAACCGGCGCCCTGCGCCTGTATGAGAATCTGGGCTACCGGCCCGCCATGCGGTGGACCTTCTACCGCAAGCGTTTGGATTGAGGCCGATGGGCCGACGGGAATCGAGCGGAAGTCGCAGGGCAGCGGCCTCAGGATACGGCCGCGGGTGCCCCAAAGCGCGAGGAGATGAGGATGACCATCCGTGCGGTGCTGTGGGACCTAGGGGGCGTGCTGCTTCGGACCGAAGACCAGAGCAGCCGTATCCAGTTGGAGGATCGGCTGGGCCTGCCACGCGGGGAGCTCGGCCGGATTGTCTTCGACAGCGAGGCCAGCCTGCGGGCGACCGTGGGCGAGATGACCACGGAGGACGTCTGGACGTGGGTTCTGGAGCGACTTGGCCTTCCGCAGATCGAGCGAGACGCGTTTGTGCGCGACTTCTTCACTGAAGACAGGATTGACCAGGTGCTGATGGACTACATCCGTTCCCTGCGGCCGGCACGCAAGACCGGTATGATCACCAATGCCTGGGACATTGCCCGCCACTACCTGGAGACCAGATGGCACATCGCCGACGCATTCGACGTGTTGGTGATCTCAGCCGAGGAACACCTGGCAAAGCCAGATGCTCGGATCTACGAGTTGGCACTGTCGAGGCTGGGCGTACAACCGCAGGAGTCGGTCTTCGTGGACGATCTCGAGGCCAATGTCGCCGGGGCCAAAGCCATCGGCATGCACGCCATCCGCTTCCAGTCGACCCCACAGATACTCGCCGACCTGCGTGCTTTGCTGGAGGAGAGCGCTTGACGGTCAAGATCACTGCACCAGGCAACCGGAGCGCGGCCTGAGGAGGCTCAAGGCCTGCACCGTCTCCCTGCTTCCAGGTAAGAATTCATCTATGTGGTGGTTGGGGCGAAGCCCCAACCACCACATAGATGAATTCTCTTCTCCGGGGAGACGGTCTTCTAGGACCAGGACCCCCAGCCCCGTGGCCAGGTAGGGGAGGGCGGCTCGAGTGTGGCGAAGAGGCGGATCGGACGGGGAGGTACGGCTCCCGGCCTCAGTCTCGGTGCCCGTGCCGCCGGCGCAGAATCCGTGTTACCAAGTTGTGCCCAACCAGCGCCAGGTAGAGGAGAAAGGAGAGAGTGTCCAGGAGGATGAGCAGGAGACGCGCACTCACCGATAAGGGGTGCATGGTGGACCTCTGGGCGGACCATCCGCCAAGACCATTCTAACATAGGACACCCAGTTCGACTGGCGAGGGCCGACAAACCCGCCCGGTGCCCCATCCCCTGGGCAGCACCTCTCGAGGCGGGCTGGTTTCGACCGTCATCGGGGAACAGGCATTGGCTATGTTAGAATCCTCGTTCGTATGTGGCCCGGCTTCCGTCTGGCGACGGAGGGGGGCTCGAGTTGGCCGGAGGCGAGCCCGGAGCAGTGTCGAATCCCTGCTCGCATCCGCCGCCTGAGGGTGCAGGTGCACGCCGGTTCACCGACCTTTGCCCTGACGCTTGCCTCTGCCTCGCCTCGCCGACGGGAGATGCTCGCGTGGATTGGGGGTATGGCCGAAGTGCTTCCCGTCGGGGTGGACGAATCGCCCGCGCCGGGGGAGCTTGCGATTGCGATGGCCCGACGGCTGGGGCTCGCCAAGGCGAGAGCGGCTGCCGGCTCGAGGCCGGGCTCGCTGTCGCTGGGTGCCGACACGGTTGTCGTCGACGGCGAGAACCTGCTGGGCAAGCCCGCCGATGCGGCCGAGGCCGCGCGCATGTTGGCCCAGCTAAGGGGTATCAATCATCAGGTCATCACAGGCCTGGCTTTGATCGATGGTGAGACGGGAACCGAGGTAGTCGACGTGTGCGAGACGCGGGTTCCCATGCGCAACTACAATGACGATGAGGTGGCTGCCTACATTGCCTCGGGTGAACCGATGGACAAGGCCGGCGCCTATGGGATTCAAGACAACGGCTTCCGGCCGGTGGCGGTCGACCGGCTAGACGGGTGCTATGCCAACGTCATGGGTTTGCCGTTGTGCCATCTGGCGCGGAGCTTGCGGGCCCTGCACCGTCACTGGCCGGAGGATGTACCTGCAGTCTGCCAGGCGCACACAGGCTACCTCTGCCGTGTGCACCGCCGGATACTGAGGGGTGAACCTTGAGACGAAGAGTTGGCTACCTGATCTTGACCGTGCTCGCGGCTGGTTGCTCGCTGGCGGGGCCTCGAACGCCCGTAGCCAGTCCCACCTTGCCCGGGCCGGGTGTGACGACGGTCTCGGCGCCAGATCCCGAGATCGCTGTCGGCCGCTTCCTCGATGCCTGGAAGCAGTGGGACTACGAGGCCATGTATGCCATGCTCAGCCCGCTCACGCAGGACGCCATGACCCTCGAGGACTTCACCGCCCGCTACGAAGGGGTCCGGACCGGGGCGGCGGTGAGCAGCGTGGACTACGAGATCGTGGCCTCCCTGGTTAACCCCCGGGCGGCCCAGGTAGCCTATCGTCTCACCCTGCACAGCTCCGTCGTTGGCGATGTGGTTCGCGAGACGACCATGAACCTGACGCTGGTGGAAGGTGACTGGCGGGTGGCCTGGACGGAGACGGCCATCCTACCGGAGCTCGCTGGCGGGAATGGCCTCTACCTCTCCTTTGAAACCCTGACCCGGGCCAACATCTACGACCGGAACGGCCTGGCCCTGGCTGCCCAAACCGACGCCGTTGCCCTGTGGATCGTGCCCGGCATGATCGGGAACGAGGATGCCGAAGCGACCATGCTGAGCACGCTGGGACGTCTCCTTGGCCGCCGCCCGGACTCGATCCAGGCCCTGTACGAGTACGCCCTGCCGGACTGGCGGGTCCCCCTGGGCGAAGTTGCGCTGGAGGATTTCCAGGCGGTCGAAGGCACGCTGACGGCGGTGGGTGGCGTGGGGTGGGAGGTGTACTCCACCCGCTACTACCCGGCGGGCGGGCTCGGCCCGCAGACAGTTGGCTACGTCGCCCAGATCCAGCAGGACCAGCTTCAAGACTACCAGGCGCGCGGCTACGCCGGGGATGAATTCGTCGGCCAGACGGGGCTGGAGCTGATCTACGAGGAGGCGCTACGGGGCCAGCCCGGCGGTACGCTCTACCTCACCGACCCTGCCGGCCAGATCGTGGGCACCCCCCTGGCCTCGCGCGAGGCGGAGCCACCTCAGGCCCTGTACACAACGATCGACAGGGACTTGCAGCTCCAGGCGCAGCAGGCGATCTCCGGGTTCAACGGCGCGATCGTCGTTCTGCAGCGGGACACCGGCGCCGTCCTGGCCATGGTCTCTTCGCCCGGTTTCGACCCGAACCTCTTCGACACGGCCAACCCCAATTGGCAGATTCTGGGTGATGTGCTCGCCGACCCCAATCAACCGCTCATCAACCGGGCGACCGGCTCGGGCCGCAGCGGCTACCCCCTCGGCTCGGTGTTCAAGATCATCACCATGTCCGCTGCGCTCCAGTCTGGGTACTATTCTCCCGACTCGCTCTACACCTGTAACGGCGAGTTCACGGAGCTGCCAGGCGTGACCCTTTACGACTGGACGGTGACTCACGATCGGGCGGCCCACGGCGAGATCACGCTGATGGAGGGGCTTGAGCGCTCCTGCAATCCCTACTTCTGGCACATTGGCCTGGATCTCTTCAACCTGGGCATGCCGACGGCGCTTCCCGACATGGCTCGGGGCTTCGGCCTGGGCGCTGCCACTGGCCTCGAGATTGGCGACTGGCCCGGGTTGGTCCCTGACCCCGAGTGGAAGCTCCAGAACACGGGGACGGAATGGGCACCCGGGGACTCGGTGCAGCTGGCGATTGGCCAGGCCTCACTTAACGTGACCCCGCTCCAGGTGGCGCGTTTCACGGCCGCCGTGGGCAATGGCGGAACCCTCTACCGGCCTTATCTCATCGACCATATCCAGGGGGCCACCGGCGGGCCCACCTACCAGGGGGCGCCTCTGGTCCAAGGGACTCTGCCCGTCAGCCCCGAGAACCTGCAGACCATCCAAGCGGCGATGGTGCAGGTCATCCGCGCGGACCAAGGCACGGCCCGCCGCCGGTTCCTTGGGCTGGACATCAACATCGCTGGCAAGACGGGGACGGCGGAGAGCGGTTCCGAATATCCGCACGCCTGGTTCACCGGCTACACCTTCGAGGACCGTCAGGACAAGCCGGACATCGCGGTCGTCGTCCTAGTCGAGTACCAGGGGGAAGGTTCGGAGTGGGCGGCGCCGATCTTCCGCCGAGTGGTCGAGTGCTACTTCTTCGGAGGCCCGCGATCACTCTATCCCTGGGAGGCAGCGATCGGCGTGACGCGCACGCCCACGCCGACCGAGGGACCGGAGGGCGCTGCCACCGAAACGCCAACGCCCTCGCCCCAGTAAGCCCGTGCCGAACGAGAGCATCCTTCCTGGTCTGATCATCCGTGCCCAATCTGGGTTTTTGACTGTCCAGACCGAGCAAGGCCCGGTCGTTGCCCACTTGCGCGGCCGCCTCAAGCGGACGCGGCGGGACACCGATGTCGCCGCCGTGGGCGACCGTGTGCAGGTCCGTCTGCTTGAGGACGGCACGGGGATCCTCGAGAAGATCGAGCCCCGCCAACGGGTCCTTTCTCGTCGGGCACCCTCGCCCCGACGCGAAGCCGAACAGGTCATCGTGGCCAACCCTGACCAGGCCATGTTCGTCTTTGCCTGCGCCGACCCGGATCCCAACTTCCGCATGCTGGACCGGTTTCTGGTCGCGGCCGAACGGCAGAACCTTCCCGCCCTCATCTGCGCCAACAAGCTTGACCTGGTAGAGCCGCGCAGCGCTCGCCAGGAGTTCGGCGAGTATGATCGGCTTGGCTACCCGGTCCTCTATACCTCGGCCACGACCGGGAAGGGACTCCGCGCTTTCAAACGTGCCCTGACTGGCAAGCTGACCGTGCTGGCTGGACCTTCGGGCGTGGGCAAATCCTGCCTGCTCAACGCCCTCCAGCCAGGGCTCGGGTTGCGCACGCACGAGATCCGGCGCCAAACGCGGAAGGGCCATCATTCGACCGTTGTGCCCGAGCTGCTCGCCCTCGACGGCGGAGGCTACGTGGCCGATACGCCCGGTCTCAAGGCGCTCAGCTTGTGGGACATCGAGCCGGAAGAGTTGGACGCCTACTTCCCCGAGATGCGGGACCTGGTGGCTGAGTGCGCGTTCAGCGACTGCACCCACGTGCATGAGCCGGGATGCGCCGTGATCGCTGCCGTCGGCGAGGGCCTTATCAGTCCGGAGCGCTACGATTCCTACTGCCGGATGCGCACCGGGCGGACAGACTGAAGCGTGGAAGGCGGGTAGATCCTCCATGCCGCGAGGGGGATCCATGCCCGCAGCTGCGCCGAGCCATCGCCCCCTGTCAAAGACAGTCGGCCGTTCCGAGCTGGTCCCACCGTCCTCTGACCGCTACCTTGCGCCCCGGTTGCAGGTTCCTATAATGACAAGGCGAGTGACCGAAATGAGACGCATCGTTGGGGTAGCTCTCGTCCTCCTTGCCCTAGTTGCCGCACCACCCGCCGTCTCGGCGGGCGGGGGCGGGAGATACTACGCGGAGACCGGTCACACCCTGGCAGCTGAGTTTGGTGACGCGCCGGCCGCCGTCTCGGCGGGCGGGGGCGGGAGATACTACGCGGAGACCGGTCACACCCTGGCACCTGAGTTTGTGGCCTACTTCGACGAGCACGGAGGCCTGGAGATTCTCGGCTACCCGATCACCGAGGCTTTCGTGGAACCCGGCAGCGGATGGTTGATCCAGTACACGGAGAACGCGCGGCTGGAGTTGGCTCCTGCCTCGTCAGGCAGTGCGGCCTCGGTCCGATTGAGCGCGCTGGGGGAGGCCGTAGGCGGCTGGCAGCCCCCGTGGGATGCCGGCCCATTGGGCGTGAGCCGAGGCTGCCGCTTCTACCGCGAATCGGGCCACAGCGTCTGCTACGCCTTCGAGGAGTTCTTTCTGGCCCACGGCGGTCCCTCGCTGTTTGGCTTCCCCATCTCGGAGTTCACCCTCGAGAACGGCCGGATCGTCCAGTACTTCCAGAACCTCCGGCTGGATTGGCGCCCGGAAGACGCCAGCGGGGACCGGGTTCGAGTGGGGGCTCTCGGCCGGGTGCACTTTGCGGCCATGGGCTTCGATCCGGCGTTGCTCCGCGCAGTGCCGCCCCCCGACCCGGATCTCTACCAGGTGACAGAACTCCGCCTATCCTCCTCTGTATGGGAATCCATCTCCGCTTCCGAAGGCGCGCAGCGAGTGTTCGTTCTCGTGCGTGACCAGAACCTGGCGCCGGTCCACGGCGCGGCCGTTGTGCTGACCGCCCGTTTCCCGGGCGGGGACCGGACGGTCGTCATGCCGGTCACCGACGAGCAAGGCTTGAGTCGGCTGACCCTGGGCTACACGGACGTGCCACCGGGAAGCAGCGTGGTCCTCGAGTTCTCCGTCGTCTTCGAGGACATAGAGGCCTCGGCCGAGGATTCCTTCCGCGTCTGGTGGTAGCCGCCCGAGCTCGCAGCGCGCCATCTTGAGGGGCGAGCACCACCTGCTCGCCCCTGTCCCGTTCTCGGGGTGAGACCGCCGCGCTTCTGCCGTGGCAGGCGGCCGCGCGGTCCGCGCGGACGGATGCCGGCGCAGGTTCATGATCAGGGACGGCCAGAGCGTGGTCTGGCCCCCACAGGGCGTCGCGTGGAGGCAGGTCGGAGGGAAGAGGCCGGAGGGGAACTAGACCGGGCGGAGGACGCGGTCTTCGCGCAAGCGCTTGTACCAAAGCGAGGCGGCGCGGGCCGGGGATTCGCGAGCTGCTTCCTGCCAGGCGCGGACGCCCAGGCCCGGGATCGTTTGCGGGCGGTAGCCGGCCGCGCGCCAGGTGCCCTCGTAGCGGGCAAGGTAGGGGGCGAGGAACAATAGGGAAACCTCGCTCTGGAGTTCGGTCGAGGCGGTCTCAACGGTTTCCATGAGGACGGGGATGGTTTCATCGAGCGGCAGGCCGGGTTCGAAGTACAGCTCGTCGATGCGCGTTACCAGGTTCTCGACCTGCCAGCCGGTCACGCCGGCCAGTTTCCCGTCGCGTTCGATCATCAGGTAGGCTTTCTCCCCGAAAGCCGCCATCACGTCCGACCGGGTCATCCGGCGGCGGCCGTGTGTGACGCGGGTGATGAAGGCGGCGATCTCGTCCGCGTCTTGAGGGCGGCCGCGCCGCACCACCAGTTGGCCGGGCCGGGCCGGGGGTGGCGGCTTGAGAAGTGGCTCCGCTGCTCTGGGGATCCTGGCCCACGCGTTCTGGACCTGTTCCCAGGTGTTCTCAAAGGACCCATTGTTGTGGATGACAACCTTGGCAGCCCGCAGCTTGAGTGCCTGGGGCGGCTGGGCCGCGACCCTCTGGCGGGCAGCGGCCTCGGTGAGCTTGCGCTTGTGCATCAGCCGGGCGATCTGCTGGTCTTCGGGGGCATCGACCACCCAGATGGCGTCACAACCGGTAGCCAGATCCGATTCGAGGATCTTGACCGCCTCGAGGACGATCACTTTCTGTGTGCCCCGCCGGATCAGGACGTCAACCGCCAGCCCCACCAGCGGGTGAACGATCGATTCCAGGCGTTCCAGCGCACGGGGATCGGCGAAGGCTAGGCTTCCCAGACGCGTGCGGTCAATCTGCCCTTCCTCGTCCAGGATCCACTCGCCGAAGGCCCGGACGATGACAGGGAAGCCTGGCGCGCCCTTGGCCATGGCGCGGTGGGCCAGCGCATCGGCGTCGATGCCGTAGGCACCGAGGTGCTCCAACATCTTGCGCACGACGCTCTTTCCGGTGGCGATGTTGCCGGTCAGGGCAATCGCATACTTGCCAGGCCAACGACTCAAGGATGCCTCTCCTGAAGAGCGGACCTTGTGGGGATTCTAGCTTGCCCCGACAGGGTTGTCAAAGCCGGTCTATTGCTCGGGTTGGGCGAAGTATACCTGGTCAGCCACGGCCACGAACAGGTCGTGCATGGGATCGAGAGTGAAGGCGGTAGGCGTGCTTTCAAAGGCTTCGCTGGGCTGGATCTGTCCCTGGTATACCAGACGCAGGCTATAGCGGTAGAGGCTATTGCTCGTGCTATCCAGGAAGTAGAGCGATGGCTCGGGTGGCGGGGAGTAGAGCATCTCCACCGGCGTGGCCTCGGGGATGCGGTCAGTGGACTGGCGGCCGGGCCGTTCATCCTGGAAGCGCACGTGGGACTGGCAGTCGACGCGCACGCGAGCGCCGCCCTCGTCGACGAAACGCTGACAACTGTCTAGATGCCCGTCGGCGTACAGAACCAGGAGTTGATCCTGAACCAAGGCAAGGTCGACGGCCGTGCTCAGGTCGGGGACCTGATCGCTGAAGTACGTCTGTGGGGCGGAACCGAAGATGCCGCCGCTGGAGCTGTAAATCCAGACAGCGTTGGCCTGGGCGTCGAGAACGTAGAGAAAGCCACCGAAGAGATCGAGGGCTTGAATCTGCTGGAAGCCGCCGGCGGGCGCGGTCAACTGGCCGGAGGCAGCCGGACTGTCCGGGGCGCAGTAGAGCAGCGTTCCGTCCTCGTCGATGGCCACGATCCCCGGACCGGGCAGGGCACCGGGCTCGTCCAGGCGGATCAACTCGACAGGCATGCTCATCCCTGGGACGCTGCCCGGCCCGTCGAGGCATTCGAAGTCGCGGTCGAGCTCATAGCCTCGACCGGTAGCCCAGGCCCGCCAGATCACCTGGTGAGTCGCATCCAGCACATACAGGTCAGTGGCCGTGGCGGCCAGGGCCGCCAGCCGCGCTCCACTGCCAAAGCCGCCGCTGACGGCAGGCTGGAAGTCCAGCCGGACGACCTGGTTGAGCCTGTCGAGTTCGGTTTCGATCTGCTGCCGCAGTGCCTGGGACTCATCCGTCTGGCGGTACCGTTCCGCCCGGTCGAGCCAGTCCAGGGCGGCCTGCCACTCGGGCCAGGCCTCCTCCGGAGAGGTCTTCATCTGCGCGGAGATGGCCGCGGCCTTGGCCAGATCGAGGTATTGCTGGAATTGCTCCGCCCGCCCGCGATGGAAATAGACAACGCTGGCGATGGTCACCACGACGAGGGGCACGGCAACGGCGGTTATGGCCAGGAGTCCGGGCTGGAAGGAGCCGGAGCGGGAGGGCTCGTAGGCGCCCGGCGCCAGGCGGCCAAGCCATTCCTCCAGCCAGCCGAAGCCGGCGGCGAACAGGCCGCCAGCCCCGCGCAGGAGAGCCGAGGCCTTCCGTCTCCAGGCGGGGACCTCTCGCGGCGGGGTGGGCTCGGCGCTGAATGGGCGTTCCTGTGCCAGGCCAGGGCGGGCGCGCTGGGGCCTGGGCCCGATCGGGCGGGCCCGATGGACGGGTGCGCGGCCCGGCGCAGAAAACGGGGCCGAGGGCGGGACGGCCCGGACCGGAGCCTGGTCCGGCAGCGTCAGGCCCTCCCCGGGCTGTGCCGCCCGGATCAGAATGCCCGTCAGGTCGTTGGCACTGGCGGCCACAAGGCGATCGACCGCCTGGGCGGGATCCAGTCCGGCCAGCCCCGAGAGCGTCGGATCGGACCATCCCGGCGGCGGAGCCGTGGTCAGGATGACAATGTCGCCTGGATGGACTTCGATGTGATGGTAGCGCAGGTGAGCGGTGGGGGTCAGGCCGAGGGGCCGGTTGGCGGCTTCCTCGGAGGTCAGGCGGGTGACCTGGCTGGGTCGGATCAAGATTCCCTGACCTGTGCCGCACTGCGCCAGGTACAGATCCTGCCCGCGCAACACGCCCGCGATCAGCCGGCCCTGAAGCTGCACCGGATCAGCCGGGTTCTGGTTGAGGTCGAGCAGGCGATCGTTGAGCTCCGCTGCGGCTTGGCGTAGGGCAGCAGTCACCGAGCCCGGAGAGCCGTAGAAGGCATCGGCGGCGAGCTTGGCCAATTGGTCGATCAGGGCTGGCGCAATGGTCCGGGTGGAAAGCAGCCCGAGGCTGACGAAGAGCAGGTCCTCCCCGCGGCCGCGCCCAGCGCGGCGGGGCGGCGTCTGGGCGAAGGTCCCTGGCGGAGGGGTAACCCGCGACTCCCCACCAGCGATGTGGATCAGGGCGACATCGGCATCGAGGGTGACTGGCATAGCGGCAATTGTACCGATTCGGTGAGTTGCACGCAATTCGACATGCAAGGTCAGTGCCAGGGCTGGTACAATCACGGGCATTCCGCGGACGGTGCCCTATGCAGCTGACGTTCATCCATGACGAACAGGGTCTTCACGGGCTAGAGCCAGCCTGGAACGATTTGTTGGCCCGGGCAGCGACAAACGTCCCCTTCCTGCGCCACGAATACCTGCAGGCGTGGTGGTCAACGCTGGGCGGTGGGGAGTGGCAGGAGGGCGCGCTGTGGATCGGCGTTGGCCGGGGGGAGACCGGGGAGCTACTTGGCCTGGCGCCGCTCTTTCACACCCGCACCCGCGACGGCGCATCGGGGCTCATGCTGATTGGCAGCATCGAGATCTCTGATTACCTGGACCTGGTCTCGCCGGCCGAGACGATGCCGGCCCTCGCCGAGGGGCTACTGCAAGCCCTGGAGACTGGCGGTCCAGCGGGGTGGGAGGTGCTTGACCTGTACAACCTGCCGGAGGCCTCGCCCAGCCTGCCCAGCCTGGAGGCTGCTGCCGGGCGGAGAGGCTGGCGGGTGGCGCGGGAGAAGCTCCAGCCTTGCCCCGTGGCAACCTTGCCCTCCGACTGGGAAGCCTACCTGATGGGCCTCGAGAAGAAGCAGCGCCATGAACTGCGGCGCAAGCTCCGCCGGGCGGAGAGCGGCGCCTGGCGTGTCACCTGGCGGTTCGTCGAGAGAGGCGAGGACCTGACTGCAGCGACCGAGACCTTCATGTCTCTCATGGCGTTGGATGGGCACAAGGCGCGCTTCCTCACCCCCGCCATGCGTGCCCAGTTCGAAGCTTTGCTGCGGGCGGCTCAGTCGAAGGGTTGGCTGCAGCTTGCCTTTCTCGAAGTGGGGGGAAAGCCTGCCGCGACCTATCTCAACTTCGACTACAACGATCGCGTCTTCGTCTACAACTCGGGGTTGGACCCGGAATATCAGTGGCTCTCCCCCGGATGGGTGCTTGTGGCCTACCTGATCCGCTGGGCGGTTGAGCAGGGCCGCAAGGAGTTCGACTTCCTGCGAGGCGACGAGGACTACAAGTTCCGGCTTGGAGGAATTCCCCGGTCGATCTATCGGCTGACGATCCGTCGGTAGCCCCGCGTGCCGGAGGGCGCGGTCACGTGTTCGCATCTGCAGCCCGTGAGAGCAGCCGGATACGATCGTGACGTGCCTGCCGGAGTTGTCGGGAAAGAGTCTGGCTTGAGCGGGGCTACGCAAGCCGTGTTCGTACGTCACGCTGTCAGCGGGACGGTCCCTCGAGGATACGACGAAGAATCCCCAAGACAAAGGGCGGGCCATGGGCCCAACCCTTGCGCGTCCCAATGTGCCGAAATCCAGGATGGTGCGAGGCGGCTGTGCATGATGTGGCGTGCGCCGCGCAGGGTCCGCCCAGATGCTTCATTGCTCTGCATCACGGACGACGGATCACCCCTCGAGGCGATCCAGTCTCTGTCGCCCGTAGAGTCTTCATGGGCCATTCGTCAGGCTCCCGGAGGCGCGGCCATGAAGGTGCAAGTGGAGAGCTCGCCAGACGGGATCAGTCTGCGAACTTTCGACACGCCACACTAGCAGGCTGGTGAAAAAGGCCCCCGGAGGAGAAGGAACAGGCATATGTGGGGGTGCGGGCTTCGCCCGCACCCCCACATATGCCAATCCATCTCACTCAGCGTTGGCATTTCCAGCATGCTCCTAGAACTCGCTGCGGCTGGCGCGCAGGGCCAGGCTGACGATGACCGTGTCTCTCAGGTCGCCGTCTGGAAGCATGTGGTAGTTCTCCAACGTGCACTTCCGCTCGAATCCCACCTGCTGAAACGCCTTGATCACATTCGTCTGGTCGCTGACGATATGCGCCATCAGGAAGTGCAGGTTGCGCCGCTTGGCTAGATCGATCTGGCCCTGGAGCATCTTCGTCCCGAGGCCGCGCCGGCGGAAGTCCTTCGGAAGGAAGATGCGCAGCTCGGCAACGTGGCGGGTCGGCCCGCTGCCGAAGTGCAGGGTTGAGTTGCCGACGATCCGGTCGCCGAACAAGGCCACCAGCGGCAGCACCTTGTCGTAGTCCAGGTCGTCAACCCAAGATTCGATGAGCTTGGGGTCGCGCACATTCTGGCGCATGTAGCGTTGATCTTCCTCCGTGACCGGAGCATACAGATCAAGCAGCCCCTGTCGGTCGGCTGTGGTGAGCAGCCGGAGCAGCACCCGAGCCCCGTCGGCCAGGGTCACCAATTGACGATAGTTCGCATCTAGCTGACTGAACATGACACGCGCTCCTTCAACATCGTTGTCACTCCATGATCTCTTGTCCGTCGACGGTCTCCCCCTTTGTTTCCTTTGGCAGGCCAACGCTCTACAAACTCGCGCAGACCCATTCCACCCGTTCTCTCTCCGTTTTGGTCGAGACCCGACGTCCCCCACGATCGTGGGCCGCAAGGGCCCTCCCGTCCCGGGGGCTTGCCGGGCGACCCTCCCCAATCGCTCAGCCTCCCGGAACCAGGGCCTCCCCCCGGCTCTAGATCAGCCCGTCCTCGGGCCAGAACCGGTGCCCGAGCCTCGCGCCCCCACGGCGGCTCTCTTGTCGCCCGGCGTCCGACCCGGGAACTTGCCGGAAGGGCCGGGGGGCGGGGCATCACAGCCGCAGGTAGGACTCCGTGTAGATCACCTTGTTGATCAGAACGCACACCGTCTTCCAGATGTCCAGCTGTTCGCGGTCGGACATGTCAACCGCCTCGGGCTGCAATTCCTCGCTGGCCGCGACTGCATCGTGCAGCTTGAGGTAGAGCGCGCCCGCGGGCGTCGAAGCATCCCGGGTCTCGACGATGCGGATGATATCCAACAGCTTGGCATCGAGCGGATCGAGGATGGCCGCGTCAAGCCCCACCGCCATGAGCATCACCATGTAGACCTGGTTGAGACGGGGCCGCATCTCGGGCGGGACCTGGTTGGACACATTCGATAGCCCGACGACCGTCATCGGCGGCGGATCGGCGACCATCTTGAGCATGCGTACGGTCTCGATGGCCTGAGGCACATACTCCTGGCAGCCAGATACCGTCAGGATGAGCGGGTCGATGAAGAGCTTGTCCATCGGCACACCCACTTCCTGGGCGCGAGGCATCAGCTTCTCCATGGCGATCCCCACCCGGGCATCGGCGCTGACGGGAATGCCGCTCTTCTCCAGGCACAGGGCGATCAGCCCCGCGCCATACTTGGCTGCCAGGGGGGGCACATTCGCCAGGCGTTCCTCCTCGGCCGAGGTCGAGTTGACGATGGCGTTGGAGCCAACCTTCTTGAGTCCGACTTCGATGGCGGCCAGGTTGGTCGTGTCAAAGGACAGCGTCATGCCCGGGACGGCTTCCTGGATGCAGTCGACCAGCCAGTCCATGACCTCAGGGCCGGCCTTCTTCTGCGGGCCGATGTTGAGGTCGAGCACATCGGCGCCCGCCGCTTTCTGCTTGCGGGCCAGCTCGACGAAGAAGCCTCCGTCTCGGTTGGCCAATGCCTCCTTCACTTTGGGCGAGATGATGTGGATGTTTTCCCCGATCTTGTACATGGATCCCCTCCTGTGGGGCTAAATCGAGTTCACGATCCGGTCGGTCATCTCCTCGATGGCCCGCAGGGCCGGGGAGTCGCCGTCCAGATGCATGAGTGGCAGACCGTAGGCATCGAGCTCGTTCACCCGGCCATCGGCCGGGATCGTTCCTGCGATCTCCAGGCCGAGGTCGTCGATCACGGCTTGAAGTGGCGCTGGCGCCTCGCCCTGACTGCGGTTGATAACCAGCATCGTTCTCTTGACGTTGACCTCCACGTCCCGCGCCAAGGCGGCGATACCGGCCGCGGTCCGGACGCCGCGCACGG
Organism: uncultured Anaerolineaceae bacterium; assembly: GCA_964513155.1. Lineage (GTDB taxonomy): Bacteria > Chloroflexota > Anaerolineae > Anaerolineales > E44-bin32 > DATEAV01. The sequence goes on along the minus strand of CAZEMA010000004.1, from coordinate 6,189 downwards.
TAGGGTCGGTGACCAGGAGCAGCAGGTCGACGTCCTTGGTGGTCCGCCGGCTGATGTGCTCCATGCCGGCCTCATTGTCGATGACGACGTATTCGTAGCTGCGGCCAAGGTCGTCGACGATCTGGCGCAGCAGGTGGTTGACGGCGCAGTAGCAGCCCTGGCCTTCGGGCCGGCCCATTGCCAAGAGATCGACCTGGTCGCCCTCTTCCAGAGCCATGCGGATCTCTCGGGTCAGGTACTCGTGGCGGCTGATCGTGACCCCGAGTTGCCCGGCCTGGGCCGAGTCCATCATCTGCTCGCGGATCTCGCCGGCGGTGACCGGCATGGACAGGCCCAGCGCCATATGCAGGTTGGTGGCTGGGTCGGCGTCGATGGCCAGCACCGGGGCAGAGGTCCGCTTTAGGAGAGAGCGGATGAGCAGAGCGGCGATCGTCGTCTTGCCTGTGCCGCCCTTGCCCGCCAAGGCAATGGTCTTCGTCATTCGGTGATACCCATCCTTTTCAATACCCTCATCGCACGCAAAGTCACCCACTTGTTCGGTTGGCGCTTCTCACCCAGGTCGAACCAGGTCTTGCCGGCATACGAATACTCCAGAGGCCATCGGCCGTCGGGCCTCCGCTTGCTTAGGATCAGCTTGGCCGCGTTTTCCAACCGCGGGTCGCCACCGTGGCCAAGGGCGGTCAGGACCTCGGCGGCCCGGAGCACATCGGTGACGTACCCCATCGGGTAGCCGAACTTGAACCAGCTGCCGTTGGGCTTGGTCGACCAACCCATCGGGTAGTCCGCCGCAGCCGGATCCCGGCTGAAGAAGAACTCGACGCCGCTGTCGATCGCCCGGCGTATCGCCTTCGAGCGCTTTCGGGGTGGGACCCGGCTGAGGGCATCCAGGGCGGGCACCGCTCCCCA
>CAZEMA010000004.1:0-5183 GCA_964513155.1 uncultured Anaerolineaceae bacterium | reverse complement strand
GGCCCGGTCTTCACCCAATTGCCCTCTCGCGCCTGCGCCGCCAGGATCTCCTTGACCGGCGAATGCCGGACCGTGGCCCGCCGCGCCGCCAGCACCTCGGCATCCTCCGCCGGCGCCTCCAGCAGGTCGCGCAGCGCGAAGAAACGCACGCCGGGATCACCCTTCTCGAGCAGCCAGTCGATTGTCTGGGCGGTCATGGCAGCCTCTGTCTAGTCGGACCACAGACCACAGACGATGGACCACGGACCGCGGACGACGGACGACAGACCACGGATGATGGACAACACTGCCGGGCCATCATCGTCGATCGTATCTTGCCCTTCGCCTGCCCATGTTGTCCTTGGTCTATCGTCCATTGTCCGTCTTCCGTCGCTTCTCGTCCCTCTCCCACACCTCGGTCAGGCTGGGGAAGCGCGTGATGTCGGTGTGGGGCAGGAAGAGGGCCGCAGTGAAAGCCTCGTAGAAGGCGTTGTCGGCCGAGAGTTCGATGTAGGTCATCATGCGGGCGATCTGGCGCACTTTCTCCTGGGCTTCATTGGAGAGCAGTGCCATGAAGGTCCCCAGGACAGCAGTATTGCCCAGGAAGCGGAAGCGGTCCCAGGGTAGGTCGGGCAAGAGCCCGATCTGGATCGCCTTCTCAACGTTGATGTACTTGCCAAACGAACCACCGACCAGGAACTGCTGCACATCGGCCAGGTTGATGCCCACGCTGGAGGCCAGGACGGTGTAGCCGGCGTAGATGGCCGCCTTCGCCCGCAGCAGGTTGTCGACATCGACCTTGCTCAGGACGACATCGCGGCCAGTCTCAGTCTGGTCGGCCCAGGCCACGACGTACTCGGGGCCGTGATCGCCCTGGCGGGTGCGGGGGGTGCCCAGGTCGAGTTTGACGTTGCCGCCGCGGTCAATGACGCCGGTGACAAAGAGCTCGGCCAAGAGCGAGATGAGGCCGGAGCCGCACAGGCCGCGCGGCCGGACGTCGCCGATGACACGGTAGGTGGGCTCGAACGTCTCCGAGCTCACCCAGACCTCCTCGATGGCGCCCTCGGTCGCCCGCATGCCATCGACGACACCGGCGCCTTCGAAGGCCGGGCCGGCGGAACAAGCGCAGGTGACCATCCAGTCGCGTGTGCCCAGGACCATCTCGCCGTTGGTGCCGACGTCGATAAACAGGGTCAGCAAGTCGCTCTCGGCCATACCGCAGGCGAGGACGCCGGCGGTGATGTCGCCGCCGACGTAGGAGGCGACCCCGTGCAAGTTGATCACGGTCGCCCCCGGATTGAGGCTGAGGTTGAGTTCACCGGCGGTGTAGACCGGAGGCTGGTTGGCGGTGGGGATGTAGGGTGCCAGGCGGATCGAGGCCGGTGGCAGTCCGAGAAACATGTGCGTCATGGTGGTGTTACCGGCCACGGTCATCTTGAGGATGCGGTCGCGGGTGATCCCCGTCCGGCGTTCCAGGCGCTCCAGCAGCGTGTCCAGAGTCTGGCGCACCGCCTGGACCAACTGGTCAAGCCCGGCGTCTTTGCTGCCGAAGATGATGCGCGAGATGACATCCTCGCCAAAGGCGATCTGCCCGTTGTACTCAGCCGCCGAGCCGAGCATCTCACCATTGTGAAGGTCCACCAGATAGGCGGTGACCGTGGTGGTGCCGATGTCGAGAGCCAGGCCGATGGGCCGGATGGGCTCAGCCCGCAGGTCGACCAGGCGGGTTGGGCGCGTGGGATCGGGCGGGACGTCGAGGGCAACCCAGGGCGTCCATTCCGCCTGACGCAGGATGGTCCCCATCCGGCGCAGCAACTGCAGGGGAATGTCGATGCCGCTATGCCCCCGGGCGGCTAGCGCCGTTCGCAGGCGGCTCAGGTCATCCTGGCTGTCAGCGATGGTGGGCGGCGGTAGACGTAGCTGGAGGACTCGGATCGACTGCTGGCGCTCGGGGTCATAGGGGAAGGGTAGTTCGATCTTGCGGGCGGTCCGGTCTGTGACCAGGCGGCGCTGGATTTGCTCCTGCTCGGGGACGGCGACAATCAGATCACCCTCGACGACCGTCTGACAGGCCAGGGCGTGGCCCGCGGCCAGGTCGTCGGCGGTGAGGCGCATGGCCGAACGGCGGCGGGCCTGTCCCTCCTCGACGATGACCGCGCAACGGCCGCAGCGACCCTGGCCCCCGCAAGGTTGCGCGATCGGCAGGCCGGCCTGACGGGCCGCCTCGCTGATCAACGCCCCGGTGGGAACCTCAACCGTCCGGTCGGCTGGCCGAAATGTCACGCGGTGAGTGGCCAACGTCCCCTTCGCCTGGGACTTCGGAAGTCCCTACGGGGGACTTCCGAAGTCCAACTGAGGGCGGCCTCAGGCGGGCCACATGGCCTTGAGGTATCCGCCAACGTCCACTGCCTCGCGCGGACCCACCATGACCTGCCATCCCTGGAGCTCCTCCTCCAACTCGCCCGAGAGCACGGCCACATGGCCGGGGATGATCACCTTCTGGTGGCCAACTTTGTCCTTGACGCCCGAGGTCTTGACCGCCTTGGCGATACGCTCGGCGTCGAACTTGCCAGCGGCCCAGGCCGTCAGAACGCTCATGCCCTCTGCGTCGCAGACGACCAGCCAGGCGGGCCAACCCGAACCTTCGACCTCGTTGGAGATGGAGAAGTATGTGATCGAGAAGTTGGTCGTGACCAGGACTGGCGCCTTGGCGTCCGGGGAGTTGATCTCGTACAACCCCGGCTGGACCTGGATGGGCTTCTGGGGATCGGTGTACAGATTCTGGCGCAGGACGAGCAACGGATACAGGCTGGCGGGCTCGAACGACTCCAGGACGATGAAGCCAGCATACTTGGCGATGTGCTCGGCGGCGAGCAAAGTCTCGATCGCCGGATCCTTCCGGCCGGGGAAGGTGATGATCGGATGCCCCAGCGGGCGGAAGTTGGCCTTGAGGGCCAGCCGCCGCAGGGCCGTCAGGCGGGCCAGGGAGTCGAGGTAGGCGGTGATCGCAGGATCGAGCACCAGGTCCTCGACACCGGCCTTGGCCAGAGACTGGGTGAGTTCGGCCAGGCCCTCGAGCGTCTCGGCCCGGACCGCCAGCGGAACCTTGGCCTCTTTGGCAACGGCTGCCATCGCCTCCCAGTTGGTGGCGTCAGCGGCGTAGAGGAGGGGGCGCGTCCCGGCGGTCGCCTGGACGCCCGCCTTGGCCAAGTCCGCCGTGGGGGCGATCAGGATGAGCGGCTTCTTGCTGGCCGAGCGCACCGCGGCGATGGCGTCGGCAAAGGTCTTGGCATTCCCCGAGGACGCCTCGATGGCGAAGCCATCCAGGCCGAGGCTGATGCCGACGTAGTCCACCTTATAGGCGTCGGCCGCGGCCGCCTTCTTCTTAAGCTCCTCAGCCCCGTCGCTATCCTTCAAATGCCAGAAGAGGCCCGGCCGGTGGTAGAAGGTCTTTTCGTGGCGGAAGAGGACGGTCTCGTTGCCGATCTCGATCTGAGTCCCATCGCCACCAATGGTCACGAGGCGGATGGGCGGAGCCGAGGCGGCCTCCAGCTGGGTTTTCGACTCCTCCGTGACATAAGGGCAGGCCTTCAGTTCGGCCTGCTTGGCGGCCAACTTCATGGCGAAGGCCAGGCAGGTGGGATAACCGCATTCTTTGCAATTGGTCTGCGGCAGGAGCTTGTAGATTTGCAGTCCGGTGAGCGGCATCTTGGTCCTCCGCTTCTGCTAGGCGACCTGGGCCGGCGCGGCCAGGTTCTCGACGACGGCGCGCAACCGTCGCAGGGTCTCTGGGTGGCGGAGCACCAGGAGATCGGCTCCGGTGTGGATCAAGCTGAGCGCGGTCGTGGCTTCCCAGTTCAGGGCGCGCCTCTCCCAATCCCCCCAGGCCTGGGGGACGCCTTCCCCGACCTTGGATTCCTTGACCTTCCAGCACTCCTCGCCGGGGGTGACCATCATCGGCTGTTGGGTCATGGTGTCGCCCTGCAAGGCGGCCAGGCGCAATCGTTCCATCACCGAGTACCCATACTCGATGCCATAGCCGAGGGCGCCGGTGGTCGGATCCAACACGATGCGTTCGAGCGGCATGCCCATATCGTGGATGAGGATCACCAGCTGCTTGGAGAGGTTGACGTCCATCGGCGTCTTGGACTGCACCAGGTGGTCATTCGCCATGGCGGCGGCGACGAGGGTGCGATAGTTCTTGTCCTCACAGGTGCCGAGCAGGATGCGTTCGCCCTTGGCCTCCTCGGCCACGGGGATGAGCAGCTCGTTGTCCAGTTCGGCCTGGCCGGCGCCGATGACGGCCAGTGGCAGGCCGGTGGCGTTGAGGACCTTGCGCACAACCGCCCGGGCATTGGCCGGCGTGTTGGGCGAGCCATCGGCCAGGGTGGTGCTGAGGGTCAGGTAGATAAGATCTGCGCCGGCGGCCTCGGCCGCCTTAGCCCAGTCGCCCGGATCCTGCATCGCCTCGCCCCAGGCCTTGTAGAGCAGAGGCGACCAGTCGTCCGGCTTCCGGTCGCGGACCTCCAGCGCCAGGGCCGGGCGGTGCGGCAGGGCGCCCTCATGATGGAGGAAGGGCAGCGCCGCCTCACCACCGATCGTCATCGTTCGTGAGCGGGTTCCCCCCTGGTCCTTGGTGGCGCCCAGGGTGACCTCGCGCACCTTCCCGCTCCATTTCTCTTTCGGGATCTCGACGCTTGCAGGCATATGTCCTCCCATCGGACCGCGGACCCCGGACGATGGACGGCCAACCGCAGACGACGGTCCACCGTCCGTCGTCTGGTTCTAGAAGAGCGGCGGCATCGTCAGCGCTGGGTGGTTCTTCTCGGTCACGAAGCGGACCAGCCCTTCGACATCGGTGGCGATGCGCTCGTCGCAGATTCTCTCGATCAGGTCAGGGTCGCCCTCGCGGATGGCGACCTGCTTGAGCTGCTCGGCCATCTGCTCCTTCAGGACCGACGACATCCAGACGACGCGCTTGAAGCCTCCGTCGGCTGAGATGAACTTCGGGCTGAGGATGTAGAACTTGCCGTGGCCCATGATGCCCGGCGTCTGCAGCCCGCCGCCGGCCATGCCGGCCAAGGTCGAGAAGGTCATCCCTGCCGGCGTCATGCTGGTGTCCTCGCGGGAGATGATCATGATCCCGTTGGCCTCGGGCACGACCATGGCGATGCACTCGAAGCAGCCGCAGGCCGTCATCGGAT
>CAZEMA010000003.1:0-62681 GCA_964513155.1 uncultured Anaerolineaceae bacterium | reverse complement strand
CATAGGCAATCCACTGGCCATCCGGCGACCAGGTCGGATGAGCCTCAAAGCCGGGCGTATTCGTCAGCCTGGCAACCTCACCCGAATGAAGGTTGAGCATGTAGAGATCCCAGTTGCCGTCGCGATGGGAGGCGAAGGCCAGCCACTGGCCATCGGGGCTAAGGGCGGGATCGCGATCGTCGAAGTCTCCCGAGGTCAGTTGAATGGGACGCGAGTCGCCCGGGGCGCAGGCCCACAGATGGCTGCGACCTTCGAAGTGGGCAGCGTAGACGATCGTGCCGAAGGCCGCCTGCCGTGTGGGGGCGTTCGTGGCCGAAGGGCTTGGAGTCTGGGAGGGCGCGACCTGGGCGGCGATCTGTGTCTGGCCAAGAGCGGTGGCCAAAGCGAGGAGGGTGGGATCGAGCGTCGGCGTGTAGAATTCCCGCTGGACGGTCAGAGCCAGGGCCGCCAGCACGCCCACGGTTGCGACAATCAGGGCCAGAAACCACCGGAAGCGCCAAGCAGGTTGCCTCAGATCCGGCCCTGGTTGGGTGGATTGGACTTTCACCTCTTGCTCGGTCACGGTCGCCTTGCCTGGGGTGAGAACCCCGGGCGGGGGTGATTATACCTGGAGCGGCCTCTCCCCGCTGGCAGGTATGCAAGGAAGGTGCCGCCCAGGCCATAGGAACGCCCGAAGCCGGCCGCAGGGCCGGCTTCGGAGTGTGTCACTGAGGAGTCAATTTGTCTGGGAGGAGGGGTCTTCCCAGCGCAAGGCGGCGACGCGGGGCGGGATGACAAACGTATCGGCTAGTCCTTTGGCGTCGCCTCCTCGTTGACGGTACACCTCGACCATGAGATCCGGCGCCAGCAGTTGGCGGGCAAAGAACTCTGCCCACTCTCTCAAGCTTGAGAGGAACAGCGCCGGAAGGCCGAGGGCACGCCCTTGCTCACTGGTGATCAGGGCCGTCAGCGTCTCGCGAGCAAGGACGAAACGTCTTTCTTCAGGTGCCAGGTCGATGCGCACGAAGATGCTGCCCCGCTGGCTCGGCGTCCGGGCGAAAGTCGCGTCCCAGACATGGGAATACATGTTGACCACGCCCAGGTCCTGGTCGAAGAGATCTGGAGGATGTTCCAGAAACTCCTCGACAGGTACAGGGGGCGTCAGCGCTCCCATGTACTCGGTCAGGCCGCGCGCCAGGTTCCGCAGGAACCAGCGGCCCTCTTCAGGGGATATGGAAATCATGCGACACGCCGCTTGCTAACCCGGGCTTCGTCAGGCAGCAGGCCTTCGGCAGGAGATGGCAGCTGGATCCGGGCAACAGGCTGAGCGGCGGCGCGGACCACGCGATAAGCCAGCACCGCGTACTCCGCCCAAGTCTCGGCCTTCAGGCCTGCCAACCGGGCCCGCATCTCTGGGGAGAAGTCCAGGTCCGACAGGACCTCCCCGATCTGGCCGGCGGCGAATGCCTGGACGACGCCTGGATCGATAATCGAACGTGCCACAAGCTGGTTGAGCGATTGCATCGACATCTTGACACCTCTTTCGCGATAGCCGGTTTCTCTGGCAAACGAAAGGCAGCGGGACACATACGCCTCGCTGCCGGACGCTGGGCTGCGTTGAAACTCGCCTGTTCGTTCCGGCGACAGAACCTCTCAGTGCTGCCGCCGCAATCCGCCTGAGGTTCAGCGGTATCCCCGTGGTCGGGGCGCTACCTCAATCCTACCCCATCCCTCCGGGGATCAGCACGACCCCCCGCCATCCTTGGGGGCTCGGCATGACCCGCCTCCGTCCTTTGGGCAGCGTAATGCCAACATAGCAACCTCCGTTGCGTACGAACCACTCTGGCCTTAGGATACATCGGCCCTCTCAACGGATTCTCAACGCCAGGCAACAGGTCCAGGACTTGAATCCGACAGAAACCGAACGTAACCCGAGAGCCGCACGCTCTTGGGTCCGCCCAATGGGCAAAGCACGAGCCATCCGTACGCGCAGTGGACCACGGCCAGGCCCCTCCCTCCGGCTTCCTCTGGCCAGCGTCTCCGAACCCACCCGTGCCGGGTGAGCCCGCCGGACGCTGGCGGGCCTCAACCGATCAGACGAGCATAGAGTTGTCGCACCGTCTCCGGCGGATCCAGCCCCAGTTCCTCAGAAAGCAGTCGGACATAACGTTGGTAGTGAGCGACCATCTCGCTGCGGCGGCCCAGGCGTCCCAGAGCTTCGAGAAAACGCAGATTGGTGTCGTCTCGCAGGGGGTCGATCTCCAGCGCCTGGCGTAGCGTGCCGACCGCCCGCAGCGGCTGATCCCGGACCATGGCTTCGTCGGCGTGGCTCGCCAGGAGATCCAGGTACAGCATTTCCAGGCTACGCCGGCGCTCCAACACCCACTCCGAGGCGTAGTCCGGAAGGAACTGGCCACCATAGGAGTTGATGGCCGCGGTCAGGGCGAACAACTTGCGAGGATCACCGGGCGGCAGACTCTGGGCCACCTCGGCCGCTCGTTCGAAACGAACCACGTCGTAATCCAGAGGCAGGTCCGCGTTCAGACTGTAGACCGTGCCAGACTGCTGAATCGCCTCCTTGCCCAGCAGGCGGCGCAACGTGTAGATCGCAGTGTGGAGGTTGGAGATCTGTCGGCCGGGGTTGTAGTGCGGCCAGAAGGTCTCTAACATCACGTCTCGCTCAACGGGTTGACGGTCTGCGAGGTAGAAGAACACTTCCCGAGCCAAGGGCTTGATCTCGGTCAGGCGTTTGCCGCCGCGCCGCATGCCAGACTGGCCCAGAGCGACGAGCTCCAGGTTGGCGGTGCTTTCAGCTTCCGCCGGTTCCTGCTGGTGCTGCTGAGCGACGACCCGCATCATCTCAATCCGGTGGAGGACGACGGAGAGCACTGGGTTGCCAGCCAGATTGCGGCGGGCAAACTCACGCAACTCGGGGTCGAAGGCCATTTCCCCGGCCAGAAGCTGTTCGGACCCATGGGCCCCGGCCCAGGTGAGGGCCTCCTCCAACAGGGAGACAGCCTCCTCCGCGGCCTCTGAGGCTAGGGCAGCCCTGGCGAGGAAGTAACGGACCAGTGTTCTCTCGCTGGCGTCGAGCGTCGCGCCGCCGTCGCCCAGGAGTCTCTGGAGACGAGACGTGGCACGCTGAGGCGCGGCGCTCACCTCCAGTGCGGCCGTCTCAATCTCAACCGCCACGGGAGGCACAGTGCCTTCCTCGAGTGAGCGGGCGCGTCGCAACCACTCGTGCGCAAGGCTGGCCCCGCCACGCCGGCGGTGCAGAATGCCGCTCTGGACACAGCCGTAGCGCAGCAGGCCCGTGTTGTCCAGCTGGGTCGCCAGGGCAAGGGCCTGAGCGTAGAGCTCCGCAGACTGAAGCGCCAGGTCAAGGTCAGCGAAGAGGTCCGCCTGGCCGAACAGGACGATTGCCTCGCGGTAGGGGCTGCCTGCCTGCCGCGCGTACTTGGCAGCCTCGGTGAAAAGCTCCATCGCCTCTACGTACCGTCCCTGGATGTGGGCGTCGACAGCGAGGTTGTTGAGCGAGGTGGCCAACGGGTAGGGAGCCCCCACGCCCTGGAGGATCTCGTGCGCCCTCAGGCTGGTGGCATAGGCCTCGTGGGCTTTCCCCAGGGAAGTCTGAATTGTCGAAAGATCGGCCAGAACGGTGGTCAGGACGTAGCGGTCGGTGGTCCGGTTGAGCAGGTCGATGGCTTCGGTCAGCATTCCCTCAGCATCCGCCAGCGCGCCCTTCTCGCGGGCGGTCGCCAGTGCCGCCAGGCGGAGTGAGATGGCCCTCTGCTGACGATCGCGGTGGCCCGCCAGATGGCGGTTTGCCTCCTCGACGGCCTCCAGCGTCTCCCTATACCGTCCGCGGCGGAAGGCGATCAGCCCCCGCTGATTGTCGGCCGCGCCCATCAGGACCTTGGACGAGCTGCCCTCGAGCGCGGCTTGAGCCCGATCTAGGGCCGCCTCGGCTGCCTCCAAGTTGCCCTGATCGGTGTAGGCCATGGCCAGGTGGAGGAAGACCTTGGGCGCGATAGCCCGCGCCTGCTGCAGCCGCTCCGCCCAGGTGGCCAACGTCTGGGTGCGACCGGCGCGGAACATGGCGGCCGCATGTTTCTCGGCCTGGCCCGCCGCCCGCCGGACAGCGCCCGCCGCCATGAACAGCTCGACGGCATGCTCCGGCGACCCCCGATCGGCCAGATAGCCCGCGGCCCGGACCTGGAGCCCTCTCAACCGATCCCGATCGCTGCCGCCAAGGGACTCCAGCAAGAAGCGCCGGAACTGAGGATGGTATTCGTAGGTCCGGGGGCTCTCATCCGTGGCGGTGACGAAGAGCCCGCCTCGCACCAGGCGGTTCAGGTAGCGGTCGCTGTCTGCCCGCTTAAGGACATGATCACAGGCATCGGCCGTCATCACGGGGAGTACAGCCGAATCCAGAATGAAGCGACGCAGGTCATCCGGCTGCCGGTTGAGCACGACCGAGGCCAGATACTCGTACACCATCGGCCGGGCGCCCTGCATTAACTCACCCAGGGCGTGGCCGGAGAGCATGCCCGACAGGAGAACCCCGGTGATCCATCCCCGCGTCTCGTCGAGGAGCTTGGCGGCGTGGTCCTCATCCAGCTCAATGCCCTGCTGGATGCGCGCCAGCGCAATAAGCTCGTTGCGGTCGAGCGCCAGGTCGTGGGGCCCGAGCCCGGCCAGGCTACCTTCGGCCATCAGCCGCGCAAGAGAGACGTCCATCACCTCGCGCCCGGCGGCGATCATCGTCACCTGATCCGGCTGCACCTCCAGGAAGGCATCCAGGAAGGCAAGGACGGGCTTGGACCGATTGACCAGGTGGACGTCATCCAGGGCGATGACGAAGGCTTCGCTGACGCGGCTGTCGATGGCGCTGGCAAAGGCGCGGGCAATCCCGGCCGGCGCCGAGCCCGCCATGCTTTCCAGAGGTAGCTGCCCCCGCAGGCGGCGGAAACGCTTCTGCAATGAGGCCCCCAGGACGGTCACCAGGCGCATCAGATCGCAGTCGGCGTCCGTCAGCCGCACCCAGCAGACAGGCAGCTCGGTATGCGCGCTGAAGTCCGCCAAGAGCATGGTCTTACCGTATCCCGGCGGCGTGGCGATGGCAATCAGCTTGCGTGGGATGTTGGCGTGAATGGCGTCCACCAGACGCTCGCGGTGGAGTCTGGTGGGGTCGAAGCTCGGAGGCGTGATGGCGTGCTTGAGGACCGAGTCGAGCATCATGGCCTCAGGCGGAAGCCCGCCGGGGTCCGACGTCCGGTGGGTCGGCCAGAGCGAAGCTGACCTGTGACCGGTCGACGGGTTCCTGATCCGGAAAGCCTAGCAGCGAACAGCCACGATAGCCGCCGCCCCCGATCGGTCGGCTGAAACGCAACGTCAGGTCCATTTCGGTGTCGAAGCATTCCACCACATGGGCACTGGCGATCTCGACTCCCCTGCCGTCCAGCACGGGCAGCGCGCATGACAGAGGACCTCGAACGGGCGTCAGTGGGATGATCCACCTGACATGCCCGGCCTCCCATTTCGGCTGGACCTGAACGCAGGCAAGACGAGCCTTCTTGGTCCGACGCTCCGGATCTACAACCCTATCGTCCGACTTTCCTGCTTCACCGGATCGATCCTCAGCACCACCTCCAGATAGCGACCCAGGCAACACGTTCGCATAGGCGCGAACACACAGTCGGCAGCCAGCGCCCCCGCCGCGACCGTGGCGAAGCCCCCAGCTGCCGCAACCGACCTCATTATAAACCAGCCTGTCCAGTGCTGCGCCAGCCGCTGAGACCACAACGTCGGCAATCACGCCCCTTCTCGCGGGTTGCAGTCGAGCAGCCGACCCCTGTAAGACCCCACAGATGCCGCATCCACGCGCGATGGGGCCCACCTATGCACGTTGGATCTGGCTATGCGCAGCCCGATTCCCGGGAGATCCCGCGCCCTGGCGAGCCGGCCGAGAGCCAGATTCCTGCCGCCCTCTTTCGACATCAACGTCCATCATTGGGCCTTTCCCGCGAATCCGCGAGGAGGGCAAGACCGCCTCGGGCAGGCATACCTCGCACAGCCGCCCCCTCCCCGCCGTGCCCCAAGCGGCTCGGTGGGCGCACCACAACCAGGCTCCACGTCATGGGGGAACAGACAGCCCAGCGGGCTTACCTGGAGACAGTGCATGCCACGAATTCAAGAGGCTTCGAATGCCCTTGGCCCTCCTCTCCAGGCAGGCTATAATGATCTCGCTCCGCACCATTCTGGTATCACCACACGCCGCCGCATGGCGCGCTGGGCTGGCCGCCGGAGCCTGACCTGCCGGTCCGCCTGCCGAGAGACCGGCGATGCCGACCTGAGGCCAATTGGATTCCCAGGAGTTGTCCCATGCCAAGTCCCGACGCCGCGCTCGCCTACGCCCGCGAACACAGATCTGCCTTCCTCGATGACCTGAAGTCCATCATCCGCATCCCCTCGATCTCTACCGACGTGGAACGCATCCCTGCGATGAAGGAGACTGCCGCCTGGATCGCCCACCAGTTGCGCTCCTTCGGATTCGACCAGGTCGCCATCCTGCCCACGGCCAAGCATCCCGTCGTCACGGGCGAGTGGTTGAAGGCCGGTTCGAGCGCGCCCACCCTGCTCTACTATGGCCACTATGATGTCCAGCCGGTCGACCCGATCGACCTGTGGAAGAGCGATCCCTTCGACCCCCAAGAGCGCGGCGACGATCTCTTCGCCCGCGGCGCCTCCGACATGAAGGGCCAGCTTGTGGCGCACCTCAAGGCCGTCGAATCCCTCGCCCGCACCACCGGCATCCCCGTCAATCTCAAGTACCTGGTCGAAGGAGAGGAGGAGATCGGCTCCCCCAGTCTGGAAGCGTTCATCCGCCAGAACAAGGACCGCTTCACCTGCGACGTTTGCCTCAACGGCGACTCTGGGGTCTTCGCCGCCGACACCCCCTCCCTCACCTACGCCCTGCGTGGCCTCGCGTACCTTGAGATTCGCCTCCAGGGCCCCGCCACCGATCTCCATTCGGGCTCGTTTGGCGGCGTCGTTGAGAACCCGGCAACGATCCTTTGCCGGCTGATCGCAGGTATGCGCGATGCCCAGGGCCGGGTCACCCTGCCCGGCTTCTACGACAAGGTTCGCCCGTTGACCCAGGCCGAGCGCGAGGAACTCGCCCGTCTGCCGATCAACGATCGGTGGTGGCTGGAGAGGACGGGCGCCCCCATCCTGTCCGGCGAGCCCGACTACACCCCCACCGAGCGCGCCAGGGCCCGGCCCACCTTCGATGTCAACGGCCTGCTCAGCGGCTTCACCGGCGAAGGCTCCAAGACCGTCCTGCCCGCCAAGGCCATGGGCAAGATCTCGATGCGCCTCGTCCCCGACCAGATGCCCGAGGACATCCGCCAGATGGTGAAGGCCTACCTGGAGCAGCACGTGCCGCCCTCCATCAAGTGGGAGCTCATCGAGCATTCCTCATGCCGGCCGGCCATCGTCGAGCGCGACTCGGCCGCGGTCAAGGCCGCCAGCCGGGCCCTGGAAGCCGTCTGGGGCAAGCCGCCCATCTTTGAACGGGCGGGCGGCTCGGTCCCCGTCGTAGGCATGATCCAGGAGATCCTGGGCGTCGACTCGCTCCTCCTGGGCTTCGGCCTGCCGGACGACAACCTGCATGCGCCCAACGAGAAGCAGCACCTGCCCACTTTCTATCGGGGCATCGAGACCTCGATCCGCTTCCTATCGGACTTCGCGGGTCAGGCCGCCAAGTAGCGGAACCGTGACCGAACGCCTCCCCACCTACGGCGGACAGGCCGTCATCGAGGGCGTCATGATGCGCGGCGCCCGCACGTGTGCCATCGCGGTTCGAGCGCCGGACCATTCGATTCGCATCAAGACCCAACCTTTGAGCCGCGTCTACACCGGCTGGGTCCCCAAGATCCCGTTCGTTCGCGGCCTGCTCGTGCTGTGGGACGCGCTGGTCCTGGGCATGCGCGCCTTGACCTTCTCCGCCGACGTTCAGCTAGGCGAGGACCAGAAGGTCGAGGGCGCGCCCATGGCCCTCACCGTGTTCATCGCCATCGTCTTGGGGCTAGGCCTGTTCTTCCTACTCCCGGCGGGCATCGGCTACTTGGCCGAACGCTACCTCGGGTTCACACCCTGGTGGGCCAACATGCTCGAAGGGCTCGTCCGCCTGATCCTCCTCGTCGGGTACATCGGCGCCGTCGGGTTGTGGAGCGAGGTCGCCCGCGTCTACGCCTACCACGGCGCCGAGCACAAGACGATCAACGCCTTCGAGGCCGGAGCCCCCCTCACCGTCGAGAGCGTTGGTGCCTTCCCCCGCGAGCATCCTCGCTGCGGCACCGCCTTCTTGCTCACAGTGGTCGTCTTCTCGGTCCTCTTGTTCAGCGCGCTCGGTCCCCTGCCCCTCCTGCCGCGTCTCCTCAGCCGCATCGCGCTGGTCCCTGTCCTGGCTGCCTTCGCCTACGAGTACATCCGTTTGAGCGCCCGCTGGATAGGGTCCCGCTGGGCCTGGCCACTCGTCGCCCCCAATCTCGCCCTGCAACGCCTGACCACCCGCGAGCCCGACAGCCAGATGCTCGAGGTCGCCATCGCGGCCTTCCACGCCATGCGTTCCCAGGAGCAGACCGCGGCCGTCCCTTGAGCTCTCCTGCTTCAACCTCATGGGGTGGTGCGCCTCGGGCTGGCCTCCGGCTTCCGCCGTCGGCCAGCCCTCCGCGCAAGTCGGTAGGCCGCGGGGGTCGTGGCCCGTTGATGCCGACGCCCGAATCGCTCACCCCGGGACGCCGCGCCCGTGAGATCCGGTGCCTCACCTCGCGGGGCCCGGCAGGGACGCCGGGCCCCGGGGTTCCCTCGACCCATCCCCAAACGTAGCAAGCGGCCCTGAGCCAGCCAAAGACCCTGTCCGGCACGGCCGCGGCCGGTATCCGGGTACCTCGGCTGCGATCTCGAGCCCCGGTGCCGCGCCCCGGCGAGGACGCCGGGGCGAGCACTTCCGGGGTTGCCTCCCCTCGCGGGACCCGGCGTCCCGCCGGGTCCCGGGGCTTGCCCCCAGAGGCATCCCCGAAGGGGGCGACCTGGGTGAGGCGACCTAGCACCCTGTGCTGTGCGGGGCTGGCGGTCATCGTCCGAAGTGATTGACAACATGTGAATCCCCAGCCTGCCTCATGCGTCCTGAAGGCGCACGCTTCATTGACGCCCCACTCCCGCCTGGGTACAATCGCTTCAAGCCTAAGGAGACAGGCATGCCTGTCCGAATCAAGCTCCGCGACAAGGAATACGAGGTGCGCGCCGGGATGACCGTGCGCCAGGCATTGCTCCATCTCGGGCTTGCCCCGGAAGCCCTCTTGGCAACCCGCCACGGCGAGTTGATTACCGAAGATGAGGTCCTGCGCGAAGGCGATGAGATCAAGCTGGTCGCCGTGATCTCGGGCGGCGGGTATTCATGAGGCCGAGATGAAATGCCGGAAATGCGGCGAGAAGGCCGCCCTCAACATGCGCCAGCACAAGCTGGCCTTGTGCCGGCAGCACTTCCTCGAGTGGATCCCCGAGCAAACCCAGCGGTTTGTTGAGAAGTACCGCATGTTCGGCCCTGGTGACCGGATCCTGGCAGCCGTCTCGGGCGGCAAGGACTCGCTCAGCCTGTGGGACGTGCTCCGGCGATTGGGCTATGCGGTCGACGGGCTATACATCAACCTGGGGATCGACGGCGGTGTCCGCTACTCCGATGAGTCGCAGCGGCTGGCGCAGAGTTTCGCCGACGAGCACAGCCTGAGGCTGATCACCTTCAACGTGGCCGAGGTCGAAGGCGCGGCCATCCCGCAGGCGACTGCGCTCACCCGGCGGGGGCAGCTCAAGCCCTGCTCGCTGTGCGGTCTGACCAAGCGTCACATCATGAACCGGGTCGCCCGCGACGGTGGCTACGACGTCCTCGTCACCGGGCACAATCTGGATGACGAGGCCGCTGTCCTGTTTGGCAACGCCCTCTCCTGGTCCGTCGGCTACCTCGCCCGCCAGGGGCCGGTCCTGGAGGCCTCCGCCGACGGCCTGGCGCGCAAGGCCAAGCCATTCTGCCGGATCTACGAGCGCGAGACCGCTGCCTACGCCCTGCTGCGCGGCATCGAGTATATCTACGACGAGTGTCCCTTCGCCGAGGGGGCGAAGTCGCTCTACTATAAGGGAGTGCTCAACCGCATGGAAGCCGACCGCCCTGGATTGAAGCTCTCCTTCTACCTTTCGTTCCTGGAGGCCAAGCAGACCGGGCTCCTGCCAAGCCGGCCCACCGCGCAGGAAGCCAGCCTCCACCCGTGCCAGTCCTGCGGCCAGCCCACCTCCGCGCCCGGTCAATGCGCCTACTGCCGGACCTGGGACCGGGTGCGGGAACGCAAGGGTGAGACGGCCGCGACGGAGCTACCATGACTGAACCTTCCGACCTCGATGGCCTGACCGTGCTGGGCCGGGGCGCCAAGCCCAGCAAGCGACTCGAGACCTTCCCCAACCATGACCCGGAGCGCAATTACATCGTGCGCCTCGATACCGACGAGTTCACCTGTGTCTGCCCGGCCACTGGCCAGCCGGACTTCGCCACCCTCACCGTCGAGTACGTCCCGGACCAGAAGATACTCGAGTCGAAGTCCTTCAAGTTGTACCTGTGGTCCTACCGCGACGAAGGCGTGTTCCACGAGCATGTGATCAACAAGATCCTGGAGGATCTGGTGGCAGCCCTTGAGCCGCGCTGGTGCCGGGTGCGGGGCGCCTTCAAGGTTCGGGGCGGGATTGCTATCACCGTCGAGGCCGAGCACGGCCGCCGGGAGTAGGCGGGCTCATGCGCTCCCACCGCTGGTACCCCAGGGTGGTGGCTGTCTTCACCACCACCCTGGTCATCTCCAACATCATCGCCGTCAAGCTGGTCAACTTCCTCGGGCTGAGCCTCCCGGCCGCCATCATCCTCTTTCCGGTGGCCTACATCTTCGGCGATATCCTGACCGAAGTCTACGGCTACGCCCGGGCGCGCCAGGCGATCTGGACCGGCTTCGGCTGCAACCTGCTCGCCGTCGCCGCCATCTGGCTCGCCGGTCTGCTGCCCACCTCGCCGCTCTGGACGGCGGGGCTGTACCAGACGCCGGCCGAAGCCTCGCAGGCGTATCGGGCCATCCTGGGGTTCACCCCACGCCTGCTGGCTGCCTCCTTCGCCGCCTATCTGGTTGGTGAGTTTCTCAATTCGTTTGTCTTGGCCAGGCTGAAGATCGCAACCGGGGGACGGCTGCTATGGCTGCGCACGATCACCTCGACGTTGGTCGGCGAGGGCGCCGACTCGTTCGTCTTCATCACGGCGG
The DNA here is from genome assembly GCA_964513155.1 of uncultured Anaerolineaceae bacterium. GTDB lineage: Bacteria > Chloroflexota > Anaerolineae > Anaerolineales > E44-bin32 > DATEAV01. The sequence goes on along the minus strand of CAZEMA010000003.1, from coordinate 51,348 downwards.
CCTTCGCCGGCATCCTGCCCAACGCGGCGCTGGCGGGAGCGATCCTCTCCCAATGGCTCGTCAAGAGCGCTTACGAGGCCCTGGCTACTCCCCTGACCTACCTCGTCGTCAATTTCCTCAAGCGCGCTGAGAACGAGGACTACTTCGACCGCGGCACCGACTTCAACCCGGTGAGGTTCTGAAGAGCGGACCACAGACGACAGACCATGGACCATGGTCCGTGGTGCATCGTCCATCGTCCGCTCTCAAGCTGTCTCCAGGTAGCGCTTCACCTCCCAGTCCATCACCCGGGTCCGATACTCGTCCCATTCGGCCCGCTTGGCCCGCACGAAGGCCTCGTAGACCTCGCGGCCGATCGTGTCGATGAGCAGCTCATCGCTCGCCAGTGCCTCCAGCGCCTCATCCAGTGAACCGGGAAGTTGGGAGATCCCCAGTTCCGCCAGTTCCTCCGGCGACATCTCGTAGATATTGAGATCGTTCACCGGCGGCGGGCAGGTGAGCTTCCGGTCGATTCCATCCAGCCCCGCGGCCAGCATGACGGCGAAGGCAAGGTATGGATTGCACGACGGATCCGGGCAGCGCAACTCCACCCGGGTCGACATCTCGGCGCCCTCGGTGGCGGCCGGAATGCGGATCATCGCCGAGCGGTTGATCTGCGCCCAGCAGACGTAGACGGGCGCCTCGTAGCCCGGAACGATGCGCTTATAGGAGTTGACCGTGGGCGCGACGACGGCCGCCATGGCCCGGGCATGCGCCATCTGCCCGGCAATGAAACCCCGAGCCATCGCCGAGAGCCCGTGTGGATCCGAGGATTCGAAGAACAGGTTCTTCCCCTTGGATCCGACGATCGACTGATGCGTGTGCATCCCCGATCCGTTGATGCCGAAGATCGGCTTGGGCATGAAGGTCGCCACCAGGTTGTGTTGGGCGGCCAATGCCTTGACCGTGTACTTGAGCGTCACAACCTTGTCGGCGGTGAGCAGGGCATCGTCGAAGTGGAAGTCGATCTCGTGCTGTCCCAGCGCCACCTCATGGTGCCCCATCTCCACCTCCAGCCCCATCCCACCCAGGGCGAGCATGAGCTCGTTGCGGACCTGCTGGGCCTCATCGCTGGCGGAGAAGTCGAAGTAGCCGCCGACGTCGTGAGGAACCGGATGGACGAGGTCGGGGCCGTTCCGCCGCAGGAGGAAGAACTCCGGCTCAGGGCCAACGTTGAACTTCCAGCCTCGTTTGTCGAGGTCAGAGAGGACACGCTTGAGCACGCCACGCGGGTCCCCAACGAAGCGCGTACCATCCGGGCGGTAGATGTCGCAGAAGATGCGCGCCCGACGCCGCTCCGGCTGGCTCCAGGGGAGCACGGCGTACGTGGCAGCGTCGAGCACCAGCCGCATATCGCTCTCCTGGATACGGGCAAAACCCTCGACCGAGGATCCGTCGAACCAGACCCCCTCTTCGAGCGCCGAGGTCAGGCGCTGCACCGGGATGTCGACGCTCTTGACCGCGCCGGTGACGTCGGTGAATTGCAGGCAGACAAACCTGACGCCGTCCTCAACCACCTGTTCCAGAACGTCGTTGACCATCTTGAACCTCCCGCAGAAAGCTGGCGCATTCTAGGCGCGAATGCTGCAGACGCAAGCACCTGGTGGCCGACTTGTCAGGAGCCACCCCTGGTCATTTCATTTCCCCAGCGCACGTGCTCGGCGGCAACCGACGAATCATCAGACGCCCGAACAAGCACCTGCCCCTAATCCAGTTAGACTCCCGCCCCGATCCCCTCGGGCACCTCGAATCGCCGCTGTCCAGTCATCCGGAGAAGGTCACTGACCCTTGGGACGAATCAGGTGGAGAATGAGAGCCCGCCGGGATCGGACCGTCAGCCGCGCCGGGTGAGCCATGCGCAGTCCTGCCACCCACACGATCTCGTCGCCAGCGCTCACGAGTGGCCAGTGGGACCGGGCCGCTCGTGGGACATGCAAGTTGACCAGCAGGTCCGCGACCTTCGCAGTCCCTTCCATCCCCAGCGGCTGGATCCGGTCCCCCGCGCGCGGAGGCCGCACGCTCAGGGGTTCGCGCAGCACATCGGCGTCCAGTGCCGCCGAGTCATTGCCCGGCTTCCGCAACCAGCCCCCTCTCTGGGAGGCGGAAAGCCTATGCGTTCGCGCCTCTATCCGCCAACCGCACGCCAGCGCGACCCCGCCAGGTACCTCCAGACGCCTCCGCCTCTCGGAGGTCAATTGCGGGTAATCAGGCAGTGTGGGCCTGGCCCCCACCTCTGCCAGCAGCACTTCATTCCCCAGGTGCACCATCTCAATGCCTGCCGCCAGCGGCACCTCGTGCGAGCGCGGCGGGGCGCTCACGAAAGCCTGGGCGCGCTCGATCGTTTCCAGCCCGAGATCCCGCTCTCCGGGCCGCAGGTGGATGAGGGCCTTCCGCAGGAGCGTGCACTGCACCGCCCGGGGCTGCGCCAGGAAGGGGCCGGTTCTCAGGGCAAGGGCACGCTTCCCCGCCGGCCGGGCCACCTCTACCCAAGCCGCCTCGGCCAGCGCCAAGGTCAACTCGGCCTGATCCCGCATGACCCGCCCGGTCCGTTTGAGCACTTCCCGGATGCCCGGGTTGTAGCCCTCCAGGATCGGCAGCAGTTCGTGCCTCAAACGGTTGCGGAAGAAAGCCGGATCTGTGTTGCTCGAGTCCTCCCGAGGCACAAGCCCCACCTTGGCGCAGTGCTCAATCGTCTGTGCGCGGCTGAGCGCAAGCAGGGGGCGGACAAGGGTCAGCCCCGCGGCTTCGGGCAAACCCGCCCAGGCTTCGAAGTCGGTTCTTGGTGAAATGCCTCGCAGGCCCTCCGGCCCCGCCCCGCGGATGAAGTGCATCAGGATCGTCTCGGCGTGGTCGTCGGCGGTGTGTCCGGTGGCGATAACCCGAGCCCGGTGTTCCCGAGCCACACGGACCAGGAAGCGGTAGCGGACGAGGCGGGCCGCCTCCTCGAGCGAGAAGCCTCCTCCCGCGAAGGAGCGTACCTCCTCCCGGGCCACAACCGCGGGAAGGCCATAGATCTGGGCCGTTTCTAGAACGAATCGTGCATCCTCGGGGCTGTCAGGACGGAGTTGATGGTCGAGGTGAGCAACGATCACTGGATACCCGAGCCGGGCCAGGCAGTCCAGCAAGCACAGGCTGTCGGCGCCGCCGGAGACCGCCGCCACGACCTTCTGGCGCGGTCGGAGCAGTTTCTCTTTGCGGATCGTGTCCGCAACCAGGGAGCAGGCCTCCGCCATCACGTTCGATTATAGCATCGGGAGCTTCCGTTTCCCGTCGCGCATAGACATAACGAGAGCGGGTCGACCGGGCGGCCGCGACGCTGTGGTATACTCCCAAACCGGTCCTGCGCCACCCGCTGGAGGAAAGCGAAGTTGGCCTTCAATCCACTGAACTGGCTTCTGGGCCTGTTCTCCCTCGATATTGGCATTGACCTGGGAACGGCCAATACCCTCGTCAATGTGCGCGGCAAGGGTATTGTCCTCAACGAACCCTCCTGGGTCGCCATGGAGAAGAAGACGAAACGGATCTTGGCCATCGGCTCCGAGGCCAAGCAGATGGTGGGCCGGACCCCGGCCAACGTAGTCGCCATACGCCCATTGCGGGACGGCGTCATCTCCGAGTTCGACATCACCGAGGCCATGCTGGAGTACTTCATCGGCAAGGCGCATGAGCAGAGCATCGTACCCGTCCCTCGCCCCCGAGTCGTGGTTGGCATCCCCACCGGGGCGACCGAGGTCGAGAGGCGCGCCGTCTACGACGCCACCATGGCCGCGGGTGCCCGCCAGGCGTTCCTGATCGAGGAGCCCACTGCGGCTGCGCTGGGCGCCAACCTGCCGATCGGCGAAGTCCGCGGGTCGATGGTCGTCGACATCGGCGGGGGAACCACCGAGATGGCGGTCTACTCCATGGGTGGCGTTGTTGTGAAACGATCGGTGCGCGTCGCCGGCGATGAGATGGATGAGGACCTCATCGACTACGTGCGCAACAAGTACAACATCCTGATCGGCGAGCGCATGGCCGAGACGGCCAAGATCACCCTGGGCTCGGCCTACCCGCTCAAGGAAGAAAAGACGATCACCCTCCGCGGCCGGAACCTGGTAAGCGGCCTGCCCGAAGCTGTTGAGGTGTCCTCCGTCGAGATTCGCGAGGCCCTTTCCTCTTCCATCAAGGTTGTCATCGACACCATCAAGGCAGCCATCTTTGAGATTCCCCCCGGTATCGTCGCTGACCTGATGGAAACCGGCATATGCCTGGCAGGCGGCGGAGCCCAGATCCAGGGGCTGGCGGAGCGCCTGTCCAGCGAACTGCACATGCGCGCCTGGGTGGCCGAAGACCCGATGACCTGCGTCGCCCGCGGCGCTGGCATGATGCTCGAGGATCTCGATGCCAACTCGCGCTTCCTGGTCGGCGTGCAGCCGGGTGGTTCCTAGCCCCGGGGAGCACCCCAGGCTCACTCGGACTCGCCGGCATCCCCGATGAACCGCCCACCTTCTCGAACGCTGCTGGCGTTGACCTTGATTCTCCTGGCGACCGGTCTGCTCGTCCTGAGCGCGGCTGGCTATCTCGCCCCGGTCCAGGGACTCGTCATGCGCCCGGTGACCGGAATCCAGACCTGGATCGCCTTGCGCTTCGCGGCCCTGCGGGATATGGCCACCGCCCCTCGCGACGTGGAGACCCTCCGCCAGCGCAACGCCGAGCTCGAAGCCGAAGTGGCGCGATTGGAGCAACAGGTGATCACCTTGCAGGAGCAGGTTTCCGAGATGGAGATCCTCTCCGCCCTGCTCAACTACGCCCGCACCCGGCCGGAGAACCGCTATGTCGCCGCCAACGTGATCGGCGAGGACGTCAGCCCGTTCCTGCGTTCTGTCTGGATCGCCAGCGGCTCGGAGTCCGGCCTGCGCCAGGGGATGCCCGTGGTCACCGAACGCGGCCTCGTGGGACGTATCGCCGAAGTCTTCCCGACGATGTCGCGGGTCCAGTTGGTGTTGGATCCGGACTCCTCCGCCAATGTCATCCTGCAGGCGGCTCGGGCCGATGGCACTCTGGTCGCCCAGCCCAACGGTGAACTGTGGGTCGAGATGATCGACCAGCAAGCCAGCGTCCAGACAGGTGAACTCGTCCTGACCTCAGGCCTGGGCGGCGGCTACCCTCCCGACATCCCCGTCGGGCAGGTTATCAGCGTGCGCCGGCGTGACTATGAACTCTTTCAACAGGCTGTGATTCAACCCGTCGTCGATTTCGATCGCCTGACGATCGTCCTCGTCATCACTAACTACCCCACCTTCCCCTCGGGGGCGACTGCCCCTTGAGGCGGCCATGGCCTACCTGATCGGGATCCCCTTGCTCGCGTTTCTGGCGGTGCTGCAGTCGGCCATCTTCGGCCATATCCGCCTCCTGGATGGCAGGCCTGACCTCATCCTCCTGGCGGTCATCAGCTGGGGCGTCGTCGGTCGCGGGCGGGAAGCCATGGTCTGGGGGTTGATCGGCGGCCTGCTTCTTGACTTGCTCTCGGGCATCCCCTTCGGGGCCTCGGCCATCGCCCTGGTCCTCGTGGCCTACTTGGCCTCGCTTTCGGAGGGACGCCTGTGGGAGGCGCACCTGTTGATGCCCCTCGGCGTCACATTGATAGGATCACTGCTCTACCACGGCCTGACCCTGGCCGCGCTCATGCTGGCCGGCCATACGATCGATCTGGAGACGGCAGCCGTGCGGGTCCTGCTTCCGAGCACTTTCCTCAACCTGGTCCTGGCGCTACCAGCCGCCCAGTTGGCCGAGGCGTTGCGGCGCAGCCTCTCGCGCCCTGAGGTGACAATCTGATGGATCACAGTCCGGGCGGCAATCGCATCGTGCCTTGGCGGCTCTGGGCGACCCTGACTCTGCTGGGCGTGGTGCTGGTCATCTTTGTCGTCCGCCTGTATCAGCTGCAAGTCCTGGAGGGTGCCTACTACGAGGCCCAGGCGATCGAGAACCGCCTGCGCCGGGTGAGCATCCCGGCGCCGCGGGGCGTGATCTACGACCGCAACGACATCCTCCTGGTGCGAAACGTGCCTTCCTTCAACGTGATGGTCACCCCGGCCCTGCTGCCCGACAGCCAGGCCGAGGTCGACGCCATCCTCCAGCGCATTTCCGCCCTGACCGGCGTTCCTCTCGATCAGGAAGGTCCCCCCGCCGCGGCTTGCATCCCCGGACGCGGCGTCCTCCAACTGGTCGAGGAGGGCCGCACCAACCGGCCCTACGACGCCTGGCCCGTCGCCTGCGACGTCGACGAGGAGACCGCGCGCATCCTGCGCGAAGAGCAGATCGACATGCCCGGGGTCAGCGTCGTCGCTGTCCCCTTCCGGGATTACATTACGGGCGGTCTGACCTCCGCCGTTATCGGCTACCTGGGCCCCGTCCCGGCCGCCCTGGTGGACTACTACACCTCTCTGGGCTTCGAGCCCTCGCGCGACCGGGTCGGGTATGGGGGCGTCGAGCTCTCCTTCCAGGACATCCTGGCCGGCCGCAACGGGGAGATGCTGGTCGAGGTCGATGTCGCCGGCCAGGTGCTGCGCGAAGTCGGGGAGATCACGCAGCCACAGCCGGGCAGTAGCCTGCGCCTGACGATCGACACCCGGCTGCAAGCGGCCGCCGAGACCGCCCTGCGTAACCGCATGGAACTCCTCGACCGCTATGCCCCTGCCGGCCAGCCCCGCACGTCGATCGGCGTCGTCATCGCCATGAACCCGCAGACCGGCGAGATCCTGGCCCTGGCTTCCGTCCCCAGCTACGAGAACAATCGGCTGGCGCGTTTCATCCCTGAGACCTATTTCCGCCAGCTCGACACTGACCCGGCCCATCCGCTGATCGACCACGCCATCTCATCGCCCTTCCCCCCTGGCTCAACCTTCAAGCTGGTGACCGCGGTGGGCGCGCTAAATGAAGGCGTGATCACGCCCACCGAGCTCATCTTCGACCCAGGACTGATCACGATCACCAACCGCTACTTCCCGGACGACCCGGGCCGGGCCCAAGAGTTCGTCTGCTGGAGACCGGAAGGGCATGGCTCGATCGACATGCTCGACGCGCTGGCTTTCTCCTGCAACATCTACTTCTACATGATCGGCGGCGGCTTCCCCGGCGAGGTCGCCGGCGATGGTCTGGGGATCGACCGCATAGGGATCTACGCTCGCGCCCTCGGCTACGGCTCAGCCCTGGGGATCGATCTGCCCGGCGAACACGATGGCTTGATCCCCAGTCCCGACTGGAAGCGGATCAACCTGGGCGAGAGTTGGTCGACCGGCGATACCTACAACGCCGCCACCGGCCAGGGCTTCGTACTGGCCACGCCGCTTCAGGTCCTCACCTCGGTCGCCACGCTCGCGAGTGGCGGCAGGGTGATCTGGCCTCATGTCGTCCAGGATGTCCTCGACGGCGAGGGCAACGTCATCCAGCACTTCGACCCCCGCGTCCTATGGGACATCTCCGACGGGGTCTTGACCCCCGGCACGCCGGACGCCCTGGTCGAGCCCTGGGTCATCCAGCTCGTTCAGGAGGGCATGCATCGGGTCGTCACCGAGGGCACCGCCTCTGACTATGCGCAACTCGAGACGATCTCCTCCGCCGGAAAGACCGGCACGGGCGAGTTCTGTGACGCCGTCGCCCTCTCCCGCAACCTGTGCGAGCCCGGTCACTGGCCCACCCACGCCTGGTACGCCGCCTACGCCCCCTTCGAGAACCCCGAGATTGCCGTCGTGGCCTTCGTCTACAACGGCGGCGAAGGCGCCGTCACCTCCGGGCCGATCGTGCGCCAGGTCATGGAAGCCTATTTCGCCCTCCGGGCCATCGATTCCGCCCGCCAACCGTAGGCGCGGCTAGCGAACCGGCCCTACCCTTTTGGGCTGGGCTTCGACTTGTTCTCCGACCTGGTAGCCTGGTTAAGGTCTCCAGAGGCCGCTGGGGCCCTCTCTCAGGCCCGAATTCGGCTTCTTCCGGCCGGCACAGGTGGCTTGCGGGCCGGAGTTGCCCCCACGGGTGGCCCTGGCGCCAGGTGCATGCTATAATCCGCCCCCAAGGTACTCTCGATGAGCGCACCAGTCGCGATTAAGGGTATTCGAGACGGGTTGTTGATAACATTGGCCGGTGATAGCTGGCCGGAGGTCCATGAGGGACTGCTGCAGGCCATCGACGACCGGGGTGACTTCTTCCACGGCGCCCGTATCACCCTGCAGATCGGCGAGCGCGAATTGGGAGCCGCTGACCTCGGTCGGCTGCGCGAAGAGCTGGCCGAGCGCCAGGTGAGCCTGTGGGCGGTGCTCTCCGAATCCAAGTCCACCCGCAGTGCCGCCGCTGACCTGGGGATGGCGGTGGAGCTGGGACGGCCGGCGGAGCGCCGGGAAACACCCATCGACACCGAGCTGGCGGGCGATTCGGCGGTTCTCGTCCAGCGGACGCTGCGTTCCGGCAACTCTCTGCACCATCCCGGCCACGTCGTCGTCATCGGCGACGTGAACCCGGGGGCGGAGATCGTCGCCGGAGGCAACGTCGTTGTCTGGGGCCGGCTGCGGGGTGTCGTGCACGCCGGCGCCGCCGGTGACGAGACGGCCATCGTCTGCGCCCTCGACCTCGCCCCGACCCAGCTCAGGATCGCGGATCACATCGCCGTCTCTCCCGAGCGGCGCGGCAAGCCCAAACCCGAGATGGCACACATCCGGGATGGGCAACTGGTGGCGGAGAACTGGACCGACGATCGCCGCCGCTAGTCCGAGGACGGATGGAGCCTGCGCATGACTGCCAAGGTCGCAACGATCACATCCGGTAAGGGCGGCGTGGGCAAGACAACGGCCACCGCCAATCTCGGCGTCGCCTTGGCGTCGTCGGGGTTGAAGGTGGTCTGCATCGACGCCGACATCGGCCTGCGCAACCTCGACGTCGTCATGGGCCTGGAGAACCGCATCGTCTATGACCTGGTGGACATCGTCGAAGGGCGCTGCCGGCTGCGGCAGGCGCTGATCAAGGACAAGCGCCAGAACGACCTTTACCTCATCCCCGCCGCCCAGACCCGGGACAAGACGGCCGTCTCTCCCCAGGACATGATCCGCCTGGCGGATGATCTCCGCCCGGACTTCGACTGGGTCCTGATCGACTCGCCCGCCGGGATCGAGCGCGGCTTCCGCAACGCCGTCGCCCCCGCCGATCTGATCGTCATCGTCACCAACCCGGAGGTCTCCTCGGTGCGGGACGCCGACCGCATCATCGGCTTGATTGAAGCTGAAGAGAAGGGGCCGGGCAAGTTGCTGGTGAACCGCTTCAAGCCCGAGCTGGTCAAGCGCGGCGACATGCTGAGCACCGAGGACATCCTGGATGTGCTGGCGATCGAGTTGATCGGCGTGGTGCCCGAGGACGAGACCGTCCTGCTGGCCTCTAATCGCGGCAATCCGGCGGTGCTCGACGATCGCAGCCGGGCTGGCAAGGCCTTCCGCAACATCGCACGGCGTCTGAATGGCGAGACCGTCCCCTTTGAGGATCTCGAGGCCAAGGATGGTTTCTTCGGGCGCCTGACTCGCCTGGTGCGACCGGGAGACGGATGACATGAGCTTCCTACGCTACCTGCTTGGCGGACGCCGCCACAGTGCCAATGCTGCCAAGGAACGTCTGCAACTGGTTGTCATCCACGACCGGGCCGACCTTACGCCAGGCATGCTCGAGATGCTTAAGAGCGACCTAATCGCGGTCCTTTCGCGCCACGTCGAGATCGACCAACCCTCGGTGCAGGTCACCCTCACCCGGGATCGCAACCAGCAGCGTCTGCTGGCCGACATTCCCCTGGCGCCCGCCCGGGCCCGGCGTAGGCCGCCGGGCTAGGAATCCCCATGCGGGCCTCAGCCCAGATCTGGCGCCACTTCGACGTTCCGCTTCTGGCGGTCGTCAGCGTGCTGACGATCACGGGTGTTGCCATGATTCAGTCGGCTATCGGCGGCAACCCCTACCAGGCTGATCTGCCCTCACGCCAGGCGACCTACGCCGCCATCGGATTGGCTGTCGTGCTCGTCGTCGCCGCCATCGACTACCGCCTGTGGGCGGCGCTCTCGCGGGCCATCTCGATTGCCATGGTCGTCGTCCTGGCCTTTGTCCTGGCGGCCGGGTTCGTCGGCTTCGGCGCCACCCGTTGGTTCAACCTTGGCATCGCCTACCTCCAACCCTCAGAATTGGCCAAGATCGGAATGATCCTCATCCTGGCCGACTATTTCGCCCGCCACCAGCCCGAGATCGGCCAATTCAAGACCGTCCGACGCAGTCTGATCCTGGTCGCCGGCCCCGCCCTTCTCATCTTCCTTCAGCCCGACCTGAAGACGACCGTTATCCTGGTCGTCATCTGGGTGGCGTTGGCCTGGGCTTCGGGCCTCAGGCTGCGCCATCTCGGCACCGTGGCCGTCGCCGGCGTCTTCCTTCCGGCCCTGGTCTGGCCATTCCTGAAGGACTACCAGCAGGCCCGCCTCATCCAATTCTTCTTTCCGGATCCTCAAGCACAGTATGGTGCCACCTACAATGTCAACCAGGCGCTGATCGCGATCGGCTCGGGAGGCTGGTTCGGCCAAGGATACGGGGCGGGGACGCAGGTCCAGCTCCGGTTCCTCAAGGTTCGGCACACTGACTTCATGTTCTCAGTCATCTCCCAGGAGTTCGGATTCGTCGGGGCGATCGTCGTCCTGCTGCTGCTGGCGTTCGTCATCTACCGCTGCCTGAGGGCGGCCCGCCTGGCCCGCGATACCCACGGGGCACTGATCTGCTACGGCGTGGCCGTGTTGCTCATCCTCCAGGTCGCCTTCAACGTCGGGATGAACCTCCGCGTCTTCCCGGTCTCCGGCCTGACCCTTCCCTTCCTCAGCTACGGAGGATCCTCCCTCGTCGCCACCTTGCTCGGCATCGGATTGGTGGAAAGCGTGATGCTGCGCCACAAGCGGATCGAGTTCTAGCAGGGTGATGGAAAACCGCCTTGCCGGAGAAGAGAACCGTATATGTGGTGGTTGGGGCTTCGCCCCAACCACCACATATACGAATTCTTTCCACGAAGCAGGGTTTCTTCATCAAACTCCTAGACATTCCCTGGTTTGAGGTACCCGATGACAATTCCCGCCCGAGCCCGATTCGCCCCCTCCCCGACGGGGCGCTCGCACATCGGCAGCGCCCGCACCGCTCTTTACGACTTCCTGCTGGCCCGTCAGACCGGGGGCCAATTCATCCTGCGCATCGAAGACTCCGACCAGAAGCGATTTGTCCCCAGCGCGGAGGCCGAGCTCATGCAGGGGCTGCGCTGGCTGGGCATAGATTGGGACGAAGGCCCAGACGTCGGCGGCCCTTGCGGCCCCTACCGGCAGTCGGAACGGAGCCAGATCTACGCGCAGCACGCCGAGGAGCTGGTCCGGCGCGGCTGGGCTTACTTCTGCTTCTGCTCGACGGAGCGGCTGGCCCAGATGCGCCAGGAGCAGCAGAAACGCAGGCAGCCGCCGCGCTACGACGGCCGTTGCCGTTCGCTCAGCCTCGAGCAGGCCAGCGCCCGGCGCGAGGCAGGAGAGCGCTGCGTCATCCGCTTCCGCACCCCGCAAGAGGGAAGCACCACCGCCGTCGATCTGTTGCGGGGCCCAATCACCGTGGAAAACAAACACATCGATGACTACATCCTGCTCCGGTCCGACGGGATGCCGGTGTACCACCTGGCAGCCATGGTCGACGACCACCTCATGGGCATCACCCATGTCCTGCGCAGCGCCGAATGGCTGCCTACCTTCCCCCTCCACGTCCTGATCTTGCAGGCGTTCGGATGGGAGCAGCCGGTCTGGGTCCACCTCTCCCTGTTCCTGAGCCCCAGCGGTAAGGGCAAGATGAGCAAGCGCAGAACCGAGGATGTCAAGGCCGGGGAGAAATCGATCTATGTCGGCGACCTCCAGGCGATGGGCTACCTGCCCGAGGCCGTCCTCAACTGGATGGCCCTGATGGGCTGGTCGTACGATGATCACACAGAGCTGTTCTCCATGGCGGGGCTGATCGATAAGTTCGACCTCCGCAAGCTCACCTCCAGCCCGGCGGCTGTTAACTACAGTAAGCTGGATCACTTCAACGGCGTCTACATCCGGGGCCTGGCCGTAGAGGAGCTGGCGGCCCGGCTCCGCCCGTTTTTCGAGGCCGCCGGCTTGCCCGCAGACTCGGAACGGCTGCGGCAGATCGCGCCCATCATCCAGGAGCGCATCCGGACTCTCGACGAAGCAGTCGAGATCGCCGGTTTCTTCTTCCGGACTGCGGTCGAGCCAAAGCCTTCGGATCTGATCGGCAAAGGCATGACGGCCCAGCAGTCTGCCGAGGCCGCCCGCCGCGCCCGTGTGGTCATCGCCTCCTTGCCCGCTCTGACGCCTGAGGCTGCCGAGCAGCCGCTGCGAGACCTGGCGCAGGAGCTGGGGCTCAGCGCCGGGCAGCTCTTCGGCATCCTGCGCATTGCCGTCACCGGCCAGCCCGTCAGCCCGCCACTCATCGAGAGCATGGCGATCCTCGGCCTGCCAGAGACCCTCGCCCGGATCGATCACGGGGTGGCCCTGCTGGAGGCGCAGTCGGGATAGACACAGTTGATGGATGCCCGGCCTCATTGGGGCTGGGCGCGGAAGGCAGGCCGGCGGCTACCGCCTTCAGCCTGCCTTCCGCGCTGCAGTACGCGCCGGTCCTGCCGCCGATCTGGCCAGAGCCCCCACGGAGGCGTATCGCCTCCCCCCTTCGCTCGCCCCGGCGTCCTCGCCGGGGCGAGCTGCCCGCCGACCTACCGCCGACTTCCGAAGTCTCTCCTCGCCCCGCCGAGGACGGCGGGGCGAGCATCCCGCCCGCGGGCACGGGTGTCCAGTGGACAGCCGGTAATCGCCGTGATAGAATGCCGCGTGCGTTGGGCACTATAGTACTGGGGGTTCGTCTAGCGGTAGGACAGCGGACTCTGGATCCGTATGCCGAGGTTCGAATCCTCGACCCCCAGCCAATTGCCCCCAAGGGCAGAAGCCCGGCCAGACTCAGGCCGGGCTTCCCTTCTCTCCGCGCCCGGTCAACGCATACCTGCCGGCGGCCGCCGAGAATCCCCAGAAGAGAGGATGAACGTCACTCCGATTCATCTCGGATTGGGTTACAATACATGCAGACTTTTGCATAGGTGGACGATGGATGCTTACAAGGATGAAGCCCGCATCCTGCGGGCATTGGCGCACCCCGTTCGGTTGATGATCGCCGAGGCGTTGGGCCAGGAGGAGTCTTGTGTCTGCCACCTGGAGGCGAGGCTCGGCCTTCGTCAGGCCTACGTCTCGCAGCAGCTGGCTGTGCTCAAAGCTGCCGGCCTTGTGAGCGAACGGCGGGTGGGCACCTTCATCTACCACCGGCTGGTCAGCCGAGAGGTGCTGGCCGTCCTGGAGGCGCTGCGCGGGATCACAGGGATACCCTCGCGGCCGCTCCCGGGGCCCGGGCGCGACGGCTGCGGGTGCCCGCGATGTGAGTTGTCCGAGGAGCGGGTTGAGCCTCAGCCAACCCGACGATAGGAGCCCGCGATGGTGGAGTATCTCGAGACAACCGTTGACAAGTTCACGTTCAGAGTGGCCACCGATCGCGTATACAGCCGGGAGGGGGTCTGGGCTTTGGCCGAGGGGAACCGCGTGCGAATCGGCCTCTCCGACTTCCTGCAGCAACGCAGTGGGGACGTCGCCTTCGCCGAGGTCAAACTCATGGGCACCCACGTAGCCAGAGGAGATGACCTGGCAACGATTGAGACCATCAAGGTCAATGTCAGCTTGGCCTCGCCTGTCTCCGGCGTTGTGGCCGAGATCAACCCGGCGCTCTCCAGCGCGCCCGAGGCGATCAACCAGGATCCCTATGGGCAGGGCTGGCTGGCGGTGCTGATCGCCGACGATTGGCCGTCGGATCGGAGCGCTCTGCAGGACCCCGACACCTACTTCGTCCAGATGAGACACGACGCCGAGGAGGAGGCAAGAAGAGAATGACCACGGAGAGGAAGGTGGTCATCGTCCCCTGCAGCGGGATTGGCAAGAGCTACGGCAGTGTCAGTCGCGAAGCGGCCTACGACGTGACCGAGTTGGTGCGGCCCGAGCAAACGCAACTCGTCGCCCTCTCGCGCCTCGTCCTGGGCGACCCCGAGGCTTGCGAGACGGTAGCCTCCCACCCAGTGATCACGATCGACGGCTGCCAGCTGGCCTGCGCCACGAAGATGGTCCAGGAAAGCGGAGCCCAGGTCGCGCAGGCCTACGCCGTGCTCGACGTCTTCCGGCGGTATCGTCAGTTCAAGCCGCAGGGCATCGCCGAACTAAACGAGGGGGGGAAGAAGCTCTCTTGGGCTTTGGCCCAGGAGATCGGCGCAACCGTGGACACCCTCGCTGCAACATCGTCCCGATGTCCTGTCGGGAAGGAGAAGCCATGAGCGAGATCCCGAAGGACGACGTCCAGTGCACGTCACTGGGTACCGGGATAGGTATGACACCGGAGACGCTGAGGGAATTGGCACAGTATCTTCGCAACTGCACGCGCCTATTCCCAAGCCCCCGCTCAACAAAGGCGTACGAATGGCTGACGGTCAAAGCGGCGCAAACGGATGACCATGCCTCCGCCTGGGAGGTCGACCGCAAGCGGCTGGAGGATGCGCGCTCCCTATTGGCGCGTTACCTAGAGGGCGATGACATTCTCGTTGAGGCCACGGCATTCCTCGCGGGACTGGATGCTGCCCTCGGCGCAAAGGAGGAGGGAGCTCCCCATGCCTAATCTGCCGAAGAAGAAGGTCGGCATCGTGGCTTGCTCGGGCGAGGAGTTGCCGGAAGGCACTGTGACCCGACTGGCGGCGCTGAAGGTCCTCGAGCAGCTCCGCCCCGGGGAGACCGTCACCATCTGCCTTCCCCTGTTCCTGGCCGGCGGCCAGGGGGATCGGGCCTTTGCCCGCTTCTACCCGACCATCGCCGTCGATGGCTGCGAAGTGCGCTGCGCCGCCCGTGCGACCGAGATGTACTCCGGCAAACTCTCAGCCAACCTGGTGGTCAGCCGGGTCGTCGCCGAGAATGGCCTGCCTCAACCCCAAGGACTCCGCCGCCTGAACGCCGCGGGCATGTCGGCCGTGGATCTCACCGCCGACCAGGTGGCAACCTGGGTTGACGAGCTGCTCGGCCGCCCGGGCGATGACCTCGACGAGGCTGTGCCATCCGCACCCCTCGCAGCCACCCCCTCGGTAGAAGCTCAGGCCACCTGCTCGTGCGGCTCGGGGATTCCGGTTCAGCAAGTGATGATCGATGGACAGCCGGTCACGCTGATCGCTCTCCCGCTCGTCTTCCAACAGCTCAAGGAGGGCGGCAAGGGACCGGATGAGGTCTCGACAACGCAGCTGCTGGAGACCGTCCGTATCTACAACCCGATTCCGGCGGATGCCGAGGAAGCTTACGCCTCGGCTCTGCTTCGCGAGTACGCAGCCTTCTGCAAGGCTGAGGGGACGGGCCTGTGAGCCGGACGGCGACGTATCACACGACCGTCACCTGGAAGGGGGAACACTGGGGCCGGATCGACATGGGCAACGGACCAGAGATGGACTTCTCCGCGCCGCCTGACGCCCAGGGACATTCCGGCGTGCTGACGCCGGAGGACGCCTTCGTGGCGGCCGCCAACACCTGCATCATGATGATGTTCCTGTGGGCGGCCGAGCGCTTCCGCTTGAAGCTGCTCGCCTACGAATGCCGAGCGGAAGGGACAAAGCGTATTGAGCTGGATCGTACGGAGACCTTCACCCACCTCCGGCTGTGGCCGGTCATCCGCCTCGCGGCTGGAGAGGAAGCCCCCGCCGAGGTCGAAGCCCGAGCCCGGCGGGCGTTGCAGGCCGCCCAGAAGTACAGCCTGGTCGCCAACTCGGTCAAGTCTGAAGTCTTGATCGAACCCACGATCACGATTGAGAAGGAGACTGCCCCATGCTGAGCATCAAGGTCCTTGGGCCCGGCTGCGAGAACTGCAAGAGGGTCGAGCAAGCCGCCATCGCTGCCGTAGCCAGCCTGGGCGCACAGGCCCAGATCGTCAAGGTCACGGAGCGGGCGAAGATCCTGGAGTATCCCATCCTGGCCACGCCGGGTCTGGTCATCAATGAGAAGCTGGTTTGCGCCGGCCGCATCCCGAGCGAAGCCGAGGTGATTACATGGATCGCCGATGCCCTGGAGGCCGCCTGACATGGAGACCGCCAAGTCCGCTCCAACGCACCCAAGGGGGAGCGCGAGCATCGTTGGCAGGCTTTCTCTTCTGGATCGCTTCCTGCCGCTGTGGATCATCCTGGCAATGGTCTCGGGCATTGGCCTGGGTTACCTCATTCCCGGCATCAAAGATGTCTTCAACGCCCTGAGCATCGGCACCGTGTCTCTCCCGATCGCCCTGGGGCTGTTGTGGATGATGTATCCTGTCTTGGCGAAGGTGAAGTATGAGGAGCTTGGGAAGATCGCCGGGGCTGTCCGCCAGTTCAGCGTTTCGCTGGTTCTGAACTGGATCATAGGGCCGGCGATCATGTTCGGACTCGCCTGGCTCTTCCTCCCCGACATGCCGGCCTTTCGAACGGGGCTGATCATCGTCGGCCTGGCGCGGTGTATCGCCATGGTCCTGATCTGGAACATGCTCGCTGGGGGCGACAGTGAGTATTGCGCAGTGCTGGTGGCCCTCAACTCCGTGTTCCAGATCCTGATGTACAGCCCGCTGGCGTACTTCTACTTGCGGATTCTGCCTGGCTGGTTTGGTGGCCAGGGAACCGTAGTCGACATCTCGATGTGGGACATCGCCAAGAGCGTTCTGATCTTCCTCGGCATCCCCCTCGCGGCAGGCATCCTCACCCGCTTCATCTTGCTGCGGCGTAAGGGCGCCGAATGGTATGATAGCCGCTTCGCCCCGCGCCTGGGGCCAACGGCGCTGATCGGCCTTCTCTTCACGATCGTAGTCATGTTCTCCATGCAGGGAGACAAGATCCTGGCACAGCCGTTTGACGTCTTGCGGGTCGCTCTCCCGCTGCTTGTCTACTTCGCCCTGATGTTCCTGGTCTCCTTCGCACTCTCGGCTGCCTTTAGGTTCTCCTATCCGCTGGCAGCCACCCAGTCCTTCACTGCCGCCAGTAACAACTTCGAGCTGGCCATCGCCGTGGCCGTTGGGACTTTCGGCATTGCCTCCCAGGAGGCGCTTGCCACGGTGATCGGTCCTCTGATCGAGGTCCCGGTGCTGATTGGCCTGGTGTACGTGGCACTGTGGATCAAAGATCGGTTCTACAGGCGTGCCCCCGCAACGGCCGCGGGATGACGGCCGCATCGCTATCCGACTCTGTAGGTGCATTGACCTGGAGGTCAAGACAATGTGCTCCGACAAAGGATGTTGTGAAGGCAACGAGTGCACGTGCGGGCAGGATTCCGGTGGCTGTTCCTGCGATTGTGAGTGCTGCCGCAACAACCGTTTCCAGCGGCGCTACCAGACCAAGGCCGAGCAAGTTGCCGAACTGGAAACGTACCTCGGCGAGCTGAAGACCGAGGTCCAGGCCGTCGAAGAACGCCTGGCCGACCTGCGAAAGTAGCCGTAGGCGGCCAGGCACGCTCTGGGGGGCCAAGCGGCATCATGCCTCGTGCCACCCCGGAAGCGCCCCCAAGGACGCTCCCGCTGGCGGTCTCCGAGGAGGAGGCAGCAGATGGAGAAAGCCGAAGAGGATCCCAGCTCGGTGCCTCCGGCGCAGGGACCACTCGGCCCTTGTTCATGCAACCCTGATCCCTTTGCCGGCTTGCCCCCCGAGGTGAGGCCGAAGGCGGAGGTTAGGAAGTCGGACTTGCGCCAGGTCACGTGCCCTGCGTGCGGTCTCGAGTACTGGACCAACCGCGCTACCGACGTCTGTCTGGATTGCGAGAAGACGGAAGCGAAGAAGGCCCCCTAGGAGGGTGACGAAGAAGCGCTGCTTCCCGGAGAGACTTCGGGCAACGCGTTTCTTCATCACCCTGCTAGGCACATCCGGGGAAAGCCCGGCGAGCTGCTGCCCCTGGGTGTCACCCACTGACAACCCCGGCCATCACATCAGCCTCCTCTTTGGCGAGGGAGATGCAAGATGAAGAAGGCCACAAGCCTTGTGCTGGAAGAGAGCGACGCCATTGAGCTGATCCGGATCCTCCTGGACGAGGATGCGCAAGGGGCCCTCGAGTTCCTCAAGAAGCATTTCAAGGGCAAGGCAAGAGACTTGCTGGAGGGAGGTTGAAAGGTGATGCTCAAGGTGCCCGGGGCGGGCATCCAACAAGTGCGCGATGACCTCTTCCGAAAGTAGAGAGCCCCTGGCAACGCCGCGCTCCTGCCAGGCAGGCTGGAAGCGAGCGGATGTTCCTTGACAGCATTGCCCTTAACAAGACGCTCCCCTGTCTGGCTGAGCCTGGCAAGATCATTGTCGTCGGTCGTCCCTCATCCTCGCTTGCTGACGTCCTGCCCTACCTGGCGACTCTCCCCAACGTGATCGCCTTCAACCCGGCGACCGGCGCCCTGACGATCCGGAGGCGCCCAGGGCTGATCGCCCTCGAGCCCACGCGGGTGAGCATCACCCAAGTGGCCGATGTCGAGGAGGGCTTGCGCCTGCTGGAGGCGTTGACGGAAGCGATCAACGCCACTTGGGAGCACCGGCTGGAGCTCGTTCCCGCGACCGCCGGCCTCCGGGCCCCCCGGCCCCTCGACCTTTGGGAGCTGCTCCCGCGCACGAACTGCCGGCAGTGCGGCGAGGCGACCTGCATGGCTTTCGCCTTCGGCCTCATCCAAGGGGCTCGCTCTCTCGACGCCTGCACCCCGCTCATCAGCGACCCGGAGTCCACCGAGCGGTTGTCTGCCCTCTCCGCCATGCTGTAGACCAGGCGAGTCCGTCTGAGGTTGAACCGCGGATGAGATACGGCGTATCGGCGCGCACCCGCCTCGTGCCATCCGCAGCCAGGCTCGCCGGGCCCGGATGGTATAATCCGCCCGTGGACACGCGAGGCTGGCGGGAGGCGCTGGCGCGCACGCGCCAAGCAACATTGGGGCGCCTGGAACGGTTGCTGGGCGCGTCTCAGCTTGCCCCCGGCTACTGGGACCAGTTGGAGGAGGCCCTGCTGGCGGCCGATCTTGGTCCGGCTACTACGCAGGACCTCCTCGATCGAGCACGGCGCGCCTCGTCAACGGACGGCCTCAGGACCGGCCCGGACGTGCGCCAGTGGCTTCGCCAAGAGTTGCTCGGCCGGCTGGGGGAACCGAGCCTGCCGGAGCAGGAAGACCGGCCAATGGTGGTTGTCCTCGTGGGCGTGAACGGCTCCGGAAAGACAACCGCGGCTGCGCGGCTGGCACGTTTGTGGCAGCGAGAAGGGCACTCGATCCTGCTGGTTGCGGCGGACACCTACCGCGCCGCGGCAGGCGAGCAGTTGGAGGTTTGGGGGCAACGCCTAGGCGTCGACGTGATCTCGGGCCAACCCGGCGGGGATCCCGGAGCCGTGGTCTACGATGCCATTCAGGCAGCCCTGTCCCGCAAGATCGACGTACTGATCGTCGACACCTCGGGGCGGATGCACACGCATCACAACTTGATGGAGGAGCTGCAGAAGGTCTGCCGGGTTTGCAGGAAGCTGATCCCCGGCGCGCCCCACCAGGTCCTCCTGGTCATGGATGCGACGACCGGACAGAACGGTCTCTCTCAGGCGCGTGCCTTCACCGAGGCAGTCGGTGTGACAGGGGTCGTCCTGGCGAAGTTGGATGGCTCCGCGCGCGGCGGCGTGGGGTTGGCCATCCAGTCGGACCTCGGCCTCCCCATCCGCTATGTTGGCTTGGGAGAGGGTCTGGACGACCTTCAGCCCTTCGACCGGCAAGCCTATGTCGACGGGTTGCTGGCGCAAGAGGCGGCCTGAGGCCGCTCAACCGAATTGAAGACGGGTTCCGCTCCGGGTTCCACATTAGGACTCGGCCTGGGACTGGATAGGTGAGATATGGAAGACCTCATCAGCGGATTAGAAGACGCTCGCTCTCGGATCGAAGACCTCCTGGTGCGTCTTTGACTTCCCCGCCCGCGAAGCCAAGCTGGCCGAGCTGGAGCGTTTGTCCGAGGACGCCACGCTCTGGAACGACCCCGAACAAGCCCAGGAGACGATGCGTCAAATGGCCCGCCTGCGCGAGGAGGTTCAGGGCTGGCGCGCCCTCCGACAGCGAGCCGCGGACGCTCTCGAGCTGGCCGTCCTCGAGGACGAGTCGTTGACTCCGGAGATCGAGCAGGAATGGCATGCCATCAAGGCCGAAATCGGCCAACGAGAAGTGGCGGCGCTGCTCTCGGGTCCCTACGACCGCGATGACGCGATCCTCGCCATCCATGCCGGCGCAGGAGGGACAGATTCGCAGGACTGGGCCGCGATGCTGCAGCGCATGTACTTGCGCTGGGCAGAGAAGCGTGACTACAAGACCGAGATTCTCGACCAGACCGGAGGCGAGGAAGCTGGCATCAAGAGCGCAACCATCGCCATCAATGGCGAATTCGCCTACGGCTACCTGAAGGCTGAGAAAGGGGTCCACCGGCTGGTGCGCCTCTCCCCGTTCGATTCGGCCCATCGGCGGCACACCTCGTTCGCCCTGATCGAGGCCTATCCACAGGTGCAGCGGGATGACGACCTGGTGATCAACCCGTCCGATCTGCGGATTGACACCTTCCGCTCGGCAGGCGCCGGCGGCCAGAACGTACAGAAGAACGAGACCGCCATTCGAATTACCCACCTCCCGACCGGCATCGTCGTCACCTGCCAGAACGAACGGTCCCAGACGCAAAACAAGGAGAACGCCCTCAGGGTCCTGCGGGCGCGCCTGCTTGACCTCCGCCGGCAGCAGCAGGAAGAGGAGATGGCCCAGATCAAGGGAGAGCACGTCAAGGCCGAATGGGGAAGCCAGATCCGCTCGTACGTCCTCCATCCCTATCAGATGGTCAAAGACCATCGCACGGACCAGGAAACGGCGAACACCGGCGCGGTCCTGGACGGCGACCTCGACGCCTTCATCGAAGCCTACCTTCGGTCGACGATCGGTCCTCAGACCCGATCGGCCCCCACCGCGTAGATATCCGAGACTTGGAAGCGCTCCCCTCAGAGAGATTGAGGGCATTGTCACTCCTGCTGCAGCCTGTTTCCCTCTCGGCTGCGCAGCGCGCGGATCGGGAGCGATCTTCACATAACGGACGAAGTCGGATCCGGGCGCTTCAATCTGGATGCCGGCGCAGGAGGATTGCCTGTCGGGCACGGACCCATCGCTTCCCTGCCTCGCGGCCCAGTGGGGCTCAGCTTGTCGGAGGAAGCGGCTTCGGGTATAATCCCCGCTCTCACTCGAAGGAGAGGAGTTCATGCGTGAATCCCTGAGTCTGGCGATGGTCATCGTCTCCGTTGCCTTGATCGTGGTCATCCTCCTCCAGAGCAAGGAGGCAGGGCTAGGCGGCCTTACAGGTGCAGATTTCAGCGGCTCCGGTTTCCACGTCCGACGCGGGATTGAACGCCTGCTCTTCAACATCACCATCGGGCTGTCGGCCGTCTTCTTCGTCCTCGCCGTCGTCACCGTTGTCCTCGTCGGCTAGGGCCCTGCTCTCTCAACCCCCCGCCCGCTTCGGCGACTGCTGAAATGCGCAACATGCGTTGGCAATTGCTGATCGCCATCGGCGGCCTGATTCTGGTAATCGGCCTCCTGCTCGGGCAGACGCCTGACTTGCACACGACGGTGCCTCAACCCGTGCGCGGCGGCTCCTACACGGAGGCGCTGGTCGGCCCCCTCATCCGCCTGAACCCGGTGCTCGACATCTCTAACCAGGCCGACCGAGACGTCGACCGGTTGCTCTACTCGGGTCTGGTCCGCTTCGACGATCGAGGCCTTCCGGTCCCGGACTTGGCTGAGAGCTGGGCTGTTTCGGCCGATGCCACGCTGTACACGTTCACCCTACGCTCCGACGCGGTCTGGCACGACGGGGTCCCAGTGACCTCCGACGATGTCATCTACTCCTACTCCAAGCTGCAGGACGCCAGCTACCTCGGCCCAGCGGACCTGGGGGAAATGTGGCGACAGATCCGGGTGGTCCGGCTCGACGAGCGTTCGGTCCAATTCCAGCTGCCGGAGCCCTTTGCCCCGTTCTTCGACTACATGTCGCTGGGATTGTTGCCCGACCACTTGCTGCGCGGGGTCAGCGCCGCCGACCTCGTGGACCATCCCTTCAACCTTCAGCCCATCGGCTCCGGACCCTTCCGCTTCGAGAGCTACCTGGTGGAAGACGGCATTCTCCGAGGGGTGAGCCTGGTTGCCTTCCCCGACTACTACGGCGAGAAGCCGTACCTCGAGCGGGTCGAGTTCCGGACCTATGACACATCTCTGGAAGCGCTCGACGCGTATATTGCCGGCGAAGTCCAGGGGATCAGCCTGCTCGACAGCCCGACGCTGCCCCAGGCCCTAGGGATGCCAGAGCTGAACGTCCACTCCTCGATCCTGCCCCGGGTTTCTTTGGTATTCCTGAATCTGCAGAACCCAGAGCGAACCTTCTTCGCCGACAAGAAGGTCCGGCAGGCCCTGCTGTTCTCGGTCAACCGCCAATGGATCATCGACCACGTTCTGGGGGGCCAGGGAATCTTGGCCGCGGGACCGATTCTGCCCTCTTCCTGGGCTTTCGCTCCCGGCCTTGAGCCGACCCCCTTCGACGCGGACCGGGCGGCGGCCTTGTTAGACGACGCCGGTTGGGTTCTCCCGACGGGGGCGATGCCAGGCACTCTGGAGTACGTCCGGACGAAAGACGAGACCCCACTCGCTTTCGAGCTTCTTTACCTGGATGATCTGATCCATGCCCAGGTTGCCGAGGGCCTCCAGTCCTATTGGGCCGCCGTGGGGATCCAGGTCACGCTGACCCCGGTCACGCCTCAGGCGATGATGGAGGAGCATCTCCTCCCGCGGACGTTCGAGGCCGCCCTCACCGACCTCAATCTCTCGCGCTACCCGGATCCCGACCCGTACCCTTTCTGGCATGACTCTCAAGCCGAGAGCGGGCAGAACTACAGCGGGTTCAACGACCGCAACATCAGCATCTGGCTCGAACAAGCTCGCATCACGCCCAGCATTGCCCGCCGCACCGACCTCTACCGGAGCGTACAACACCGCTTCCAGGATCAGGTCCCGGCACTTCTCCTCTACCACCCAGTCTACAGCTGCGGCATCGATGCCGAGGTTCAAGGAGTGACGGTGGGCCCCCTCCTCGATCCCAGCGACCGGTTCGGTTCGATCCTATCGTGGTATCTCCTTGCCCGCCGTAGCTTGAGCGAAGGGGTGACGGCAACGCCCTAGGAGAGTGGCTTCGGGCATGTGATATAATCCCGACGCTATCCCCTGGAACGAAGATCCCAATTCAGGAAGGTACTTTCGTGGAACCCCTAGAGACTCCTCCTACCCAGCTGGCTGACTTGAAACCCAGGATGCAGCTGGAAGGCAAAGTCACCAAGATCGAGATGTTCGGCGCCTTCGTCGATGTGGGCGTCGGCGTCCCTGGCTTGGTTCATATCTCGATGCTGCGCCAGGGCCATGTCAACCGGGTCGAGGACGCGGTTCAGGAAGGCCAGAGCGTCGAGGTTTGGGTTCACCGGGTGGAACCTGCCTCAGGTCGCCTGGAACTCACCATGATCCGCCCTCTGCTGGTCGATTGGAGGGAGCTGAAGCCGGGCTTGAGGCTGAAGGGCAAGGTCGTACGTCTCGAGAAGTTCGGGGCGTTTGTGGACATCGGGGCCGAGAAAGCTGGCATGGTCCACGTCAGCGAGATGAGCTCAGGCTACGTCAGCAACCCGGCTGATGTGGTCAAGGTGGGTGATGAGATCGATGTGACCGTTTTGGACATCGATCGGAAGAAGCGCCAGATCCGACTTAGCATGAAGGTGGTCGAGGTTGAAGTTGTCGAGGAGCAAGAGGCAGAGTCGGAGGCGCCTCTGCCAACAGCCATGGAAGTCGCCCTCCGTCAGGCGATGGAAAAGTCTGAAGCTGGCGACTCCCGGGGAGCGATTGCTGGTACCGGTGGCCGCCGGAATCGGAAGACTCAGGAAGACATCATCTCACGAACGCTGCAAACCCGGGCCCGCTCAACCTCCTCCGAATAGCGGCAACGTCAACCCGAGTTCAGATACCACAGGCGAGCCACTTTAGCTGGCTCGCCTGCGTGCTACTTGTGCTGGGAACGTCAGCCTAGATCCTGAGAGTGTCGCGCTTGGGTCGGGTGCCCCAATCCGGTGCGGGCTCCGAACCACGGATCCCGCCTTGCCCGCCCCCGTGCCTCCGAACGAGAAGGCCTGACACCGGCTGGTCTCCCACGGTGTGTCGGGGGCTCGAACGCCAGGCGCTTGACATGGGGCCTCGGCTATATCTCTTCCTCTTCTTCGTCCAGCCAGGACTCATCCTCTTCCTCGTTGTTGCGGTAGAGGTCCTCGTCTTCCTCCTCCCACATCTCCTCGAGATCCTCCTCATCCCATTCCTCATCCGCCGGGACATCGTCGATGTGCGAATAGGTCAGGCAGCCTTCGTCGGGGTCGATCTCGACGGCCGCCGCGCCACAATAGCCGTCCTCGAGGAAGACACAATCGACATACCGGCAGCGGATTCGAGGCATGGCCTATCCCTCCCTTTGCTCCCCAGAGCTGGCCCCCCGCGGGCAGACCGAGCTCAGTAGTCCACTGACAACTTCCTGCCCCCCAGAGCGTAGGCAGACCAAAGCTTAGGCTCCTTGCCCCTCGGCCCGCTCACGACGTTCCGGCACATCATCCAATGCTACCAGATACAAGCCCCCGTGCGCGCCTCTGATCTGGGCCTCGATTCTGCCCGGGCGGCGGTGCGCAAGTATGCGGCATGTACTGCAGAAGCGCAACCGGGACGGAGGCTCACTTGACGGATATCCAGGTGCATGGGCATGCGCACCTGTCCGCAGCCGAGCTCCGCTCCCGGGGCTCCTCCGGTCCCCTGTGCCCCCTGGGTCTGTTCCTGTGCTCAAGCTTCAATCCGCGCGAAGAGGCTCGAGGAACCAGCCTTCCAGTGTCTCCCCCTCCCGGGCGAATCGGACGCCCGCCGGCAGACGCAAGAGCGCGTTCGCCTCGACCAGGGACGAGAGGATATTCGAGTCTTGGCTCCGAGTCGGGCGGGCATGATACCAACCCTCTCCCCACTGGACGACGGCCCTCAGATACGTCTCGCGTCCGTCCGATTCGATCGCCTGGTCGAGGCGTGCGACAAAGCGCAGTCGCGCTTCGCCGGTCTGCCCATGCAGGCGCCGGATCGCCGGCCGCACGAACACCTCAAAGGTGACCATCGCCGAGACGGGGTTGCCCGGCAAGCCGAGAAATGGAACCTCCCGGTAAGTGCCGAGCGCCAGAGGCTTTCCCGGCCGCATGTTGACCTTCCAGAACTCCAGCTTGCCGCGCTCCTGTACGACAGGACGCACAAAGTCGTAAGCCCCCATGCTGACGCCCGCGGAGGCCAGGATCAGGTCGGCACCAGCCGCGACCGCCCGGTCCAGCCCGTCGGCGACAGCCTGGGCCTGGTCACGGACGATCCCCAGGCGAATGGCCTCGGCCCCGGCAGCCTGGACGGCCGCCATCAGGCTGTACCCGTTGGCATCGCGGATTTGGCCGGGGGCAAGAGGTTGATCCGGCTCGACGAGCTCGTCTCCCGTTGACAGGATCGCCAGGCGCGCCTTGCGGCTCACCCGTGGACGGGTGACACCCAGGGCGGCGAGCATGCCCACATCCTGGGGTCTGAGCCGCTGGCCCGCCCGGAGAACCAGGCTTCCCGCCTGGACATCCTGACCCGCCCGACGCACGTAGGCGCCCGACCTGGCCGGCGCGCACACGCCGATCTGCGACGGGAGAGGTCGGCCGGCCATCGCCGAGGGGTCCGTCGTGTCCTCCACCGGGACGACGGCGTCGGCGCCCTCCGGCATAGGAGCGCCGGTCATCACGCGGACGGCCCCGCCGAGCGCAACCTTCGCCGACACGGCCTGGCCAGTCCCTGCCTCACCCAAAACCCGCAGCACTACCGGCTGCTCGGCCGAGGCCGCCACGACATCGACTGCCCGCACCGCATACCCATCCATCGCCGAATTCGGGAATGGCGGTAGATCAAAGCCGGCGGTGACGTCTTCGGCCAAGACCCTGCCGAGGCTCTCCGTCAGCGAGACGGAGTCGGCGGGCAACGGCTTCAAGTCGGCGAGGACGCGGTGCAGAGCTTCGGATACGCTGAGAAGAGGTTGAGGCATTTCGATCTGGTGGGCGACAAGCAGGCCGGGATTATACCACCAGGGAAGACTGCGCTAACCCGGTCGAACCCGGCAGGCCTCGAGCACATTGGGAAGCGCCTCGAGGCGATTCAGGACACGGCTGAGTTGCGCGAGGTCGGTGATCTCAAGCTCCAGGTTGAAGACCGCCAGACTGTTCTTGGTGGAGGCCTGGACCGAGGGCATGTTCACGCCCTCGTTGGTGACAAGGGAAGAGACATCGCGCAGCAGCCCTTCCCGATCGTAGGCGCGAATGCGAATGTAAACGGGGTAGGTTCTGCGAGCCTGACCCCAGGAGACCTGGATCAGGCGCTCCTTGTCGGCGATGCGCAGGACGTTGGGGCAATCCCGGCGGTGGATTGTCACGCCTCGGCCGCGGGTGACGTACCCGACGATCGGGTCGCCCGCCGCCGGCCGACAACACCGACCCAGAGTGTTCAGGAGCCCGCTCGTCCCCAGGATGCTGATCTCGTCAAGAGGCGCCAAGGGCTGAACCACCCTGGGGCCGGCCAAATCGCCCAGAGCCTGCTCCTCTTTCTCCACCAGCCGGGCGACGATCTTGCCCAGATGAATGTCGCCGCAGCCGATGGCCGCCAGAAGATCCTCGGCCTGGGCAAACCCGACATCACGGGCGATCTGCTCATGCGTCAGGCCCTCGATTCCCAGGCGGTGCAACTCTCGGTCAAGCAGCGCCCGGCCGTGGGCGACATTCTGCTCCCGGTCCTGCCACTTGAACCACTGGCGGATCTTCCCCCGGGCGCGTTGGGTTCTGACCATCTCCAGGCTGGGGTTGAGCCAGTCCCGGCTGGGTCCGCCGCGCTTGGCCGTCAGAATCTCGACCGTCTCGCCCGTCTGCAGCTTGTAGTCCAGCGTGACTAACTTGCCGTTGACCTTGGCGCCACGGCAACGGTGGCCAATGTCGGTGTGGATGTGGTACGCAAAGTCGATCGGGGTCGAACGAGCCGGCAGATCGATGATGTCGCCCTTGGGGGTGAAGACATAGGCCCGATCCTCAAAGACATCCGACTTCATGGCGTCAACGAAGTCCGTGGCGTCGTCGACCTCCTGGCGCCATTCCATCAGCCGGCGCAGCCACAGGATCCGCTGCTCAAAGGCCTCATCCCGGCGCCGCCCTTCCTTGTAACGCCAGTGCGCCGCGATTCCCAACTCGGCGTTCTCGTCCATCTCGGGCGTGCGGATCTGGACCTCGACGGTCTTACCGTCGTCAAATACGACTGCCGTGTGCAGCGACCGGTAGAAGTTGTCCTTGGGCGTGGCGACATAGTCGTCGAAGGTTCCCGGAACCGGCTTCCAGTGGCTGTGGATGACTCCCAGGCTGAGATAGCAGTCGGACTCGGTCTCCACGATCACCCGCACGCCCCGGACGTCGTAGACCATATCCAGGGGGATCCCCTTGCGCTCCATCTTGCGATAGATGGAATACAGGTGCTTGGGGCGTCCCGTGACCTCGGCCAGGATCCCCGCCTCAGAAAGCACGGACTGCAGGCGGACACAGATATCCTCAAGATCCTTCTCCCGGTCCCCCCGTCTCTCAGCCAGGCCAGTGGCAATCTCTTTGTACTTCTCAGGGTAGACGTAACGGAAGCTCAGATCCTCGAGCTCCCATTTGACCTGCCACATGCCCAGTCGGTTAGCCAGGGGGGCGAAGATCTCAAGGGTCTCGTTCGCAATCCGGGTACGCTTCTCCGCCGGCAGGTGCGTCAGGGTGCGCATGTTGTGGAGTCGGTCCGCCAGTTTAATCAGAACGACGCGCACGTCGTCCCCCATTGCCAGGAAAACCTTGCGCAAGGTCTCCTTGGCCAGGTCGGCCCGGCGCTCCTCCTTGCCCTTGCCATCGCGCCGGGTTACCCGGGGCAGTTGGGTCAGCTTGGTGACGCCGTCGACCAGCTTGGCGACTTCGGGCCCGAACTCGCGCTTGACCTCCTCGAGCTTGACCTCGGTGTCTTCGACCGTGTCATGTAGCAGCCCCGCTGCGACCACGGGCAGCGGGGCTCCCAGCTCTGCCAGGATTTGCGCTACGGCGAGGCAATGCTGGACGTAGGCCTCACCCGAGGCGCGCTTCTGATCCGAATGCGCCCGATCGGCGAATTCGTAGGCGCGTTGGAGCATCTCCCGGTCAGCCGGAGGAATATTCTCAGGCAGAGCCTTCAGCACACCTCCGAGATTCATCCGCACCGTCCAACCACAGTATAGCCGCTGGCCCGGTGACCAACAAGAGGCGAAGCGCACTACTATGATGCGGCGGTCGCCTGCGGCAGAAGCGCGCCGCTGAGGTCGGCGTCTGTGTACGGCGGGGGATGGGTGCCTTGCGGTCCGGGGTGAGCGAGGTTTCACCGGGAGCTCCAGGGTTGAGGAGAAGAGCGTCCCGGAGGGAAGGCGTCCGTCGAGCGGGCTGGCTTGGCGTAGGCAACAGAGGCGGGGCGCCCGGACACTCCGGACGCCCCGCGCTTCTCGTTTGCGTTTGGTCTATCGTAGGCCGGAGGGTCCTCGCCCCTAGCTGGACTCGCTCGCCGAGACGGACAACGCCGGCTCAGTCGGGACTCGCGCCTCCCAGATGTCGAACTTCACGATCTCCGCCGTTGATCGTTGGCCCGTAAGCCATTCGTCGAAGTACGCTTGCGCAGCCTGCTGGAATTGGGACGCCGTCAGGGCGCGGCTCTCGTGACCAAGGACCTCGATGATGTGCCAGCCGTAGGCCGACTGGACAGGCGGGCTGACCTCGCCGACAGGCGTGGAGAAGGCCGCGGCCTCGAAGGCCGGATCCATTACGCCCCGGGTAAACCAGCCCAGGTCACCTGCGGCATCCACGGTGCCGGTGTCGGTGGAGAACTCCGTCACCAGCGCTTCCCAGGCGTCTCCTGCAGCCAGTCGGTTGAGCACGACTTCGGCCGTGGCCTCGTCCGCCACCAGGATGTGCTGTGCGTGAACCTGATCCTCTTCTCGCGGGACTTCCGCCTCGAAGGCCTGCATCAGCCTGGACCGGTAGAGACCAGCCTCAACCTGTGCCCGGAAGTCCGACTCGGATACCCCGGCCGATGTATACACGCCGTCGATCTGCTCCCGGTAATTGGCCTCGAAGGCATCGCGTGTGTAGGCTGTGGCCGTCGGCTCTGGTCCGGAGGTGGCCGTCACGGTCGGGCTGGGGCCTGGCGTGAAGGTAACAGATGGCGTGCCGGTCGGGAGCTCGGTCGCGGTCGGACCAACGGTGACGGTCGGTGTGGTTGCCTGCTCGGTCTCCTCCACCGGGGAGAGGGTCGCCGTGGGTGCAAGCGTGGGGGTGCCGTTCGGGTAGAAGCTGAATTCGGCCTCGATGGCCTGATCCACATCGGCTTGGGAAACCGTGATGCCTCTCTGCTGAGCCTCCTTCCGAATCAGGAGGTCGTCGACCATCTGATCCAGAACCGTCTCCCCCAGGCTGCGCGCGTCGGCCAGTTGGCTGGCGATCGAGGTCAACCGCTGCTCGACCATCGCCTGAAGATTCGGGTCCGAGGCAAACCAGCTATACATTTGCTGCATGCTCTGGAAGTTGTTGATCAGGCTGTACCGGGAAAGCCGGACCTGACCTTGGAACTGCCGCGTCGTGATCTGCTCACCATTCACGGTGGCGACCGGTTGGCCCGGCTCGATGACTTCGGTCCGGATCCAACCGTAGGCCAGGATTCCGACCACCAGGACGGCCGTGGCAATCGTGCCGGTGACAATCCAACGGGTTTGGATGCGCTCCCGCTCGGCGCGTGCCAGGTGTTTCTTGGTTACCATGGGAGCGATCCGTTTCCTGCTCATCCGTCAGGCCTCCTGTCGGCGCACAGGCAAAGGGGGCACGGGGCAGATCGCCCCATGCCCCGAAGCGATGACCAATGGACCTCAGCGCGTCCTTTCCGCCGCGAACGGAAGCAGCGCCAAGTGCCTGGCTCGCTTGATCGCCCGCGCCAGGATGCGTTGATGCTTGGCGCAGGTGCCCGTCTGACGGCGGGAGCGGATCCTCCCCTGCTCGGTCACATACCGCTTGAGCATCTCGGACTGCTTGTAGTCGATGACGGTCGCCTTCTCGGCGCAGAACTGACAGAGGCGTGGACGGCGGATAAACCGCCGGCGGCCACTGTCGCGCTCGTCGGGGGCGAATTGCTCCTCCTCCGGATCCAGATCCCTAGGTTCTCCAGCCAACTCTCACACTCCCGCGCCAGCTCCCGCTGGCGCCTCTAAGAGGTTTGCCTTCGGCCGGCTAGAAAGGAAAGTCCTCATCCTCTCCAGGGGCGGCCTCGAACTGCGCTGCACCTGTCTCTCGTCGCTCGCCGAGCAGGATCATCTCTTTGGCCACCAGCTCCGTGGTGAAGTGCTTCTTGCCTTCGGGGTCATCCCACCGCCGTGTCTGGAGACGACCCTCAAGGTAGACCTGTTGGCCCTTGCGTAGATACTGGTTGCAGATCTCCGCCAGGCTCCCCCAGACGACGACATTGAACCACTCCGTCTCCTCGCGTCGAACGCCCTCGGCTGTGTTCCAGGATCGGGTCGTGGCCACGCTGAAGGTCGTGACCGGCCGGCCCGAGGGCGTATAGCGCATCTCCGGATCGCGTCCCAGGTGGCCGATGATCATCACCTTGTTCAGGCCTCGGCTCATGTCGAACTCCTTTCACCGGACCAGCCTCACGCGGGCTCTTGCAGCGTGATCATGTAGCGCAGGACCTGCTCACTAAGCCTGAGATCGCGCTCGATGGGTACGCTTGCCTGGGGCGGCAATTGGGCGTCGACGATGAAGTAGAAACCCTCGACTCGCTTCTTGATTGGATAGGCGAATCGCCGCTTACCCCAACGATCGACCTTGACGATCTGGCCGCCGCCGGCTTCGATCCATCCCTTGACTTTGTCTTCGAGAGCGGTGAGCGCTTGTTCGTCCAGGTCCGGATCTGCGATGTAGGCAAGCTCGTAGTTGCGCATGGGTGTCCCTCCTTTCCTCGGGATTGCCCCCGCCTTCACGCTGAGCAGCGCCGGTGGGAGCGGAAAGCGTGCGCCGCGTGGGCACACGGCAACGGTTGCAGTGTACCACAGCCTACCCCACCCGACAATGTCGCGTATGGGTTCAGGACATATGAGACAGCCGGAGGATTCACGTGTCCTCGATCCCCTTGGACGATACCGGCCCCTTGCTCCCCCGCCGTCCGCGGCGGGGCTCTGTGCTCTCGGGCCATCCACGGGCCGCCGATGACGGCGGCCCGCACACGAAGATCGCCCCTCGCACTCCACAGGGGCGACACCTGCCCCGAACCGCACACCTGCACCTGCGGCGCACCGCAGGTGCGGTGCAGGTGGGTGCGGGGGACGGCCCCCCGCCCGCGCGAGCCCCCCGAGGCAAGGCCGATCGCCGGCTATTCCTGGCTGTGGGGAGGGCGGGCGCGCACACCCTGCGCCACCATGGCACCTGACGATACGCGCTGGCAATCCTGCCCCGCGACGCGATTCCTCGGCCCGTTTTCCGAGGTATAATGACCCGACGCCGGATGCTCTAGGGAAGGCAGCCGCTGTTGACAACCCCGTCACGTGGCGCGCGGGGCTGACGAGCAAGTTGTGGCGTCAGATTCCTCCCGGTGCCGGTGAGCGTGGTTTGACGGGGCTGTTCCTCCGGAGATCCTCCTCATCCTTGGAATACTGCTCGGAAGGCAGCATGGCTTCTACCCGGATCATCTTCGGCACCGACGGCTGGCGGGGCCGCATCGCCGATGACTACACCGTGGCCGCGGTCCGGCGCTGCACCCAGGGATTCGCAACCTACCTGCTCTCTACCGAAGGCCCCACTAAGCCGGTTGTCGTCGGCTACGACATGCGCTTTGCCTCTGAGGACTTCGCTGCCGCTGCGGCCGAGGTCCTGGCTGGGAACGGGTTCCCGGTACTCCTCACCGAGACGGCCACGCCGACGCCGGTTATTGCCTTCTCGATCGTCCATCAGGGTGCTGCCGGCGCCGTCAACATCACCGCCTCCCACAATCCGGCCAGTGACAACGGCTTCAAGGTGCGCAACCGGTTCGGCGGCGCCATCGATCCCCAGGGCCTGAACCAGATCGAGGCGGCTATTCCCCCGGACGTCGACCAGGCGCGATCCCTGCCTCTGGCCGAAGGGCTAGCCAGCGGGCAGATCCACAAGTTCGACCCGGCTCCCGCCTACATCTCCCACATCCAGGACCTGGTCGACCTGCCCAGGCTGAGGCAGGCGGGACTGACGGTCCTGGTCGACGCCATGTGGGGCAATGGGTTAGGGTGGTTCCCGCGCCTGCTGCAGGGAGGCTCGACCCGGGTGATCGAGATCCACAATCAGCGGCACCCGCTCTTCCCAGAAATGGTCAGGCCCGAACCGATCCCCCCCAACATCGACGTCGGCCTCCAAGCCACGGTCGCTAACCGGGCGGACGTGCTGCTGATCACCGACGGCGACGCCGACCGCGTGGGGCTGGGCGACGAGAACGGGCACTTCATCGACCAACTGCGGGTCTACGGCCTAATCGCCTACTACTTCCTGGAAGTCCGAGGCGAACGGGGCCCGATCGTCAAGACCCTGTCCACAACGTCTATGCTCGACAAGCTCGGCCGGATCTACTCCATCCCCATCTACGAGACTGGCGTGGGCTTCAAGTACGTTGCCCCGAAGATGCTCGAGGTCAATGCCATGATCGGCGGGGAGGAGTCGGGCGGCTACGCTTTCCGAAACCACGTGCCCGAACGGGATGGGATTCTGGCGGGCCTTTACTTGCTGGATAGCATGGTCAGGCTTCAGTGCAGGCCCTCTCAGTTGGTAGAGAGGCTATTCGCCATCGTCGGCCCGCACTACTATGGTAGGATTGATTCGCCGCTCTCCCCGTCCGAAAGGGCGGCGCGACAGCAGGCGATTCTGAACTCCCATCCCGAGCGCTTTGGCGGCCTCCGGGTGACCGGGCTCAACTCGCAGGACGGCTACAAGTTCTGTCTAGAGGACGGTGGCTGGGTGCTAATCCGGTTCTCGGGCACGGAGCAGATTGTCCGGGTCTATTGCGAGACCACCCGGCCCGAAAGCGTCCAGGCCATCTTGCAGGACGGGCTGCATGTCGCCGGGGTCAAATGACGGTTGAGGCTCAGCCCCTGGCGGACACCCACTGCCATCTCGTCCTGCCGGAATTCTCTGCGGACTGTTTGGCCGTTCTGCAACGCTCGCGGGACGCCGGCGTCGAGCGGCTGCTGGTGCCTGGCACCGATCTGGCTTCCAGCCGGGAGGCGGTGCGGCTGGCCGAAGCCCACAGCGACATCTATGCCGCGGTGGGTGTACACCCCCATTCGGCGCGGGAGTGGACCGAGGCCTGCGCACAGGGGTTGCGCGACCTGGTGCAGTCTGGGCGGGTGGTAGCCATCGGTGAGATCGGCCTGGACTACTACCGGGATCGTTCGCCTCGGCCGCAGCAGCGGGAAGCGTTCCGGGCGCAGCTCGACCTCGCCGCCGAGGCAGGCCTGCCAGTTGTCGTCCATAACCGGCAGGCGACCCAGGATCTGCTCGGCGACCTTCTGCCCTGGGCGCAAGGCCTCGGACCGAGGCTCGCCGACAGGGCCGGGGTCTTACATGCCTTCTCAGCCGAGCTGGCCGATGCGGAGAGAGCCATTGCCGCAGGCTTCTATGTGGGGGTGGCCGGACCGGTGACGTACCCCAATGCGGCTGGGCGCCGCGCGCTTGTGGCCCGGCTCCCGATCGACCGCTTGGTGATCGAGACCGACTCGCCCTATCTGCCCCCCCAGGCCCACCGGGGGGAACGGAACGAACCGGCCTTTGTCCGGCTGGTGGCCGGGGCGCTGTCGGAGACGCTAAACTTGCCGATCGAGGCTGTGGCACAAGCAACCACGGCCAATGCTGCGGTCCTGTTCGGCTGGAATCATGGAAACGACCACGGTTGCCTTTTTTGATCTCGTTCGTACGCCGATGAAACAGGTTGAAGCGCGCATGCGCCTCGGTGAAAGCCCGCATCACCCAGACCTGGACGCGGCGATCGGGCAATTGCTATCCTCGGGGGGAAAGCGGATTCGGCCCACGCTCACCCTGCTCACTGGCACCATGCTCGGGGCTGACCCCGATCGCACAGTCACCCTGGCGGCCGCGATTGAGATGCTCCACACCGCCACGCTGGTCCACGACGACCTGATCGACGGCTCCCTGTTGCGGCGCGGCCTGCCAACGCTCAACGCCCGCTGGACGCCGGGGGCAACTGTCCTCACCGGCGACTATGTCTTCGCCCGGGCGGCTCAGCTGGCGGCCCAGACCGGCTCTCTGCCTCTGATGGAGGTCTTTGCACAAACGCTGATGACCATCGTCAACGGCGAGATCGCTCAGCTCTTCCGCGAGCCCGGAGCCGAGTCCCGGGAAGAGTACTTCAGCCGCATCCATGCCAAGACGGCCTCACTCTTCGAGCTGGCGACGGAGGCGGCCGCGATGCTCAGCGATCGCGGTCCAGATCCGATTGCCGCCATGAAAGCGTACGGCTACTACGTCGGTCTGGCGTTCCAGATCGTTGATGACGTGCTCGACTTCGTCGGTGACCAGGAACAGGTCGGCAAGCCGGTTGCCAGCGACCTCAGGCAAGGTCTGATCACCCTTCCGGCACTGTGCTACCTCGAGACTCATCCGGCCGATGCCAATCTGGCCCAGATCCTGGAAGGCCGCCAGCTGGAGGAGCGCCTGCTCCTGCGGCTGGTCGACTCCATCCGGGGATCGGGCGCGATCGAGAAGTCGCTCCAGGAGGCGGAGGAGCTGGCGCTGAAAGCCGGCAGCGCCTTGGCCGGAATGCCCGATACCCCTGAGCGCGAGGCTCTTGGTGAACTCGCCCGGTTCGTCGTCCGTCGCAGCCTATAGACCCGCCATCAGGAGGCACCCGTGGATATCTCCATCCAGGAGTACAAGCGCGTTGCGATCCTCACGCTGAGGGGACGAATCGACTCGACGACCTCTGAAGAGCTGGACATCGCCATGAAAGGGCTTGTCGACAAGGGGCACCACAACCTCGCGCTGGATCTGGCCGGCGTCGACTTCTTGTCGTCCAGCGGCCTGCGGGTCATGGTCAATACCCTCAAGCTAGTGCGTCAGGTGGGCGGTGAGCTGGTTCTGGCACAGCCGGCAGAGCAGGCCGCCGAGTCGATCGCTATCGCCGGTCTGGACGCGCTGTTCAAGGCCTTCCCCACCCGCGAGATCGCCATCGCCTCGTTCTAGGAGTGTGATGAGAAAGCCCTGCTTGGTGGAAGGAATTCATACCTGTGGTGGTTGGGGCTTCGCCCCGACCACTACTTATGCGGTTTTCTTCTCCGGGCAAGGCGACTTTTCATCACCCTGCTAGGCCTCCTATGGCCGACCAGAGCCTGACCATTGCTGCTCGCCTCGATCAGATTGAACGAGTCTGTTCCCTTGTCGCCCGTGCGGCCCGAAGCGCTGGCTTTGATCGCAAGACCACCTATGCCTGCGAGCTGGCTGTCGCCGAAGCATGCGAGAATATCATCAAGCACGGCTACGCCGGGTCAGAGGCGGATGGGATCTCCGTTGTCGCACGCGCCAGGCCGGGGGAGCTGACCATCGAGCTTGAGGACAGCGCCCCACCGTTCAACCCGGCCTCCAGACCCCAACCACCGGACTGGACCGCGGAGGACCCTCCGGTCGGAGGCCTCGGCCTACTGATCATCCATCGCGTGATGGACGAGGTCGAGTATCACCGGCAAGCCGGGCGCAACAGGCTGAGGTTGCGCAAGCGCTGTCAGCCTCCCGCGTCCTGAAGGGACGGGAATCTGTGTCCGGCTCGATCGCGCAGGCGTTTGTCCGGTTGGCGTCCAACCTCCCCCACCCCTACGACTACGTCGTTCTGGGCGCGGCCCTTCTCCTGGCGCTGGCCGTTCTGCTGAGCCTCTACCTCTCCCGCAGGGCTCTCCAGCGGCGAGCCACCGAACTTGCAGAGCTGGCCAACATCGGGAAGGCCTTTGCCGTCGCGCCCCTCGATCTGGAGGAGCTGGCGGAAGTCGCCTATCAGGAGACTGCCCGCCTGCTTGAGACGGACTTCTTCCAGATGGGCGTCTTCGAGGCCAGCAACTATCAGACACTCATCTGGGTGCGCGACGGTGAGCGCCTCGACAACCAGGACTTCGCTCCCCTGCCCGGGCAGGATGGTCTTGTCGGTTGGGTTCGGCAGAACGGCCGCCCGCTGCTCGTCAGCGATTTCGAGAGCGAGCGCGACCACCTGCCAGCCCAGCCTTCCTATGAATCCCCCGATCCGCCCGCCTCGGGCATCTTCGTGCCACTGCAGGTGGGTGATCAGGTCATCGGGATCGTGGCCATCCAGAGCCGGAAGCGGAAGGCGTTTTCCGACCATCACTTGCGACTGCTCACCATTGTGGCGAACGCCGTCGCCTCCGCTCTCGCCACCACCAATCTCAAGTCACAGCTTGAGTTTCGCTCCATCCAACTCCTGCTGATCGAGGACATCTCCCGCCGCCTGGTCTCGCTCCAGCCACTGCCGGAGCTTTTCGGCCAGGTCGCCTCGTTGGTCTCGCAAGGGCTCGAGTACTACTCCGTCCGCGTCTTCGAGACCACTCCTGAGGGTCTCCTCCTGCGCGCCTCCTCGCGGTCCGACGTCGATGTCAAAACACTCCCCGTTGCCACGCCAGAGGCACTGGTAAACAAGGCAGCCGAGCAGGGCAAGACCCAGACGCGAACTGCGGCACCGGAGAAGGTGGATGGTCCGGCCGCTCCCGATCCCGCCCGGGGCCTGGCGGAACTGGCGATCCCCCTCAAGGTCGAAGACCGCGTCCTGGGCGTTCTCGACATCCTAAGCGATAGCCACGACTCCTTCTCACCGGAGCACGTCGCCCTGGCGGAGACCGTCGCCGCCCACTTGGCGCTGGCGACGCTCGAGGCGCGCAACTTCGCTCAGCAACAGGAGGAGGCCTGGACGACAACCGTCCTTCTCGAGGTCGCCCGGCATGCGGCCCAACCCGGCGACGTCGAGGAGGCGCTCCAGGCCGTGCTGCAGTTGACGACTCTTCTGGCCGGCGCGACCTGGGCGGTCCTGCTCTTGCCCGAAGGGCCCGAGGAATTGCTGCGCCTTGGCCCCGTCTCCGGACTCCGCCGCCAGATGCAGGATACGCTGGCCGGCCAGCGCATCGCTCCCTCCAGCTTGGGCATCCAGCCGCCCTTCGAAAGCGAGGCCCCCTCCCGAGTCCGGCTGCCGGTGGCGTTGGCCGATCCTCTGGATGCACGGGAGGCTACGGCCGTCACTCTGAGCGACGG
The DNA here is from genome assembly GCA_964513155.1 of uncultured Anaerolineaceae bacterium. GTDB lineage: Bacteria > Chloroflexota > Anaerolineae > Anaerolineales > E44-bin32 > DATEAV01. Next base: position 13,717 of record CAZEMA010000003.1, on the reverse strand, counting down.
CACCTCCCTCCTGGGCATCCTCCTTCTGGAAGGACAGGAACTGGCGGGGCGCCGCCTGTCCCTCCTGGTGAGCATCGCCCACCAGATCTCACTGCGGCTGGAGAATACTCGCCTGATCGAGGCCGCAGCTGCTCGCCGATCCCTCGAACACGAGCTGGCCATGGCACGCGAGATCCAGGAAAGCTTCCTACCCAGCCATCTCCCCTCCCATCCTGGCTGGGAGATCGCCACCACCTGGCTGGTCGCCCGGGAAGTGGGCGGAGACTTCTACGACTTCATCCCTCTCACCCCAGGCCCCGACGGACCACGCTGGGGCATCGTCATCGCCGACGTCGCCGACAAAGGCGTGCCTGCCGCCCTGTTCATGGCCCTCTGCCGCACCCTCCTGCGCTCTATCGCCATCAGCCGCGTCGAGCCGGGCCTGGTCCTGGAGCGGCTCAACGAGCTGATCTTCGCCGACTCGAAGGCGGACATGTTTGTCAGCGTCTTCTACGCCGTCTGGGAGCCACTTGCCGCCAGGCTGAGGTATGCCAACGGGGGGCACAATCCTCCGCTGTTGTTCCTTCCCGAGCAGCCGCCCGTGCGCCTGTCGCAGCACGGGATGGTGCTGGGGGTCAACCAGGGTCTGAGCTACCAGACTCACACCCTGACGATGGCTCCAGGGTCCATGCTCGTTCTCTACACCGACGGAGTGACTGAGGCGATGGACTCCGATGGCCAGTTTTTTGGCGTCCAACGCTTGGAGAACCTCGTGCAGGGCATACCCGAGTGGCATGCCCAGGCCGTAGCCGAGGCGATTGCCGATCGGGTCTCCAACTTCTGTTGTCTCCAATACCTGGAGGACGATCTGACGGCTGTTGTGCTCCACCGTAAGGGCCTGGCCCACGACGGCGAGAGCGCCTGAGGTGGTCATGGAACTCGACAACCTGTTCCCTTCCGCACACCCTCTTGTCGCCCACAAGCTGAGCAAGCTTCGCGACAAAGACACAAACCCCAAGAAGTTCCGGGAGCTGCTGCGCGAGATCTCGGCGCTGCTGGCCTACGAGGCTACGCTCGACCTGGCCACGGGCCCAGTGCGGGTGCAGACGCCGTTGGCCGAGACCGATGGGAAGCAGCTGATCGAGAAGATTGGATTGGTCCCCATCCTGCGAGCAGGCTTGGGCATGGTGGAGGGCGTTTGGGAGTTGATGCCTTCCGCCGAGGTCTGGCACATCGGGCTCTATCGCGATGAACGAACCCTCAAGCCCGTTCAGTACTACAACAAGCTCCCTGTCGAACCGACGGTCTCCGTCGTCCTGATCCTCGATCCCATGCTGGCGACGGGCGGATCCGCCGTCGCCACCGTCGACATCCTCAAGCGTTGGGGAGTGCGCAAGATCAAATTCGTGGGGCTCATCGGGGCACCGGAAGGGATCCTGTGCCTGCACAGCAAGCATCCCGAGGTGCCGATTCACCTGGCCGCCGTCGACGACCATCTCAACGAGGCCGCCTACATCGTCCCGGGTCTGGGTGATGCTGGTGACCGCCTGTTCGGCACGGCTTGACCGGACGGTAGCCGGCGTAGCCTGCAGGGGGCGGCGCCTTCCTCAGTAGACGATCTCCCTTCCGACAAGCCGTCCAATCAGCCACTCAGCGAACCGCAACGGCAGGCCAAACAGGACGTCCAGCCCAGCGGTCAGGGTGAAGACGCTCGCCAGAGTCCTCAGGGCTGCCGTAAGCGGCGGCTCCACCCAAGAGGCCAGCGCCGGTCCGAGACCCAGGTATGCCACGGCCCCGCCGATCGCCGCAAGCAGGATGCCCGCGGGTAGCCAGGACGCCCGGTCTGCCTCGGAGGGCATCATGCTGTTGCTGACGACTAGCGCCAAGTACAGCCACCAACCCAGGCCGGGCGTAGCCAGAATCCCTCGAACTCGAATAGGAACCTCCCCCCAGGCCCCGGCGAGGACAGACTCGCCCAAGGCGTCAAGGCCCATCCCGCGGAAGCCTATGAGAATCAGAACCGCGACGCCGGCTATCAGAGGCGCAGTCCCGATGATCACCGACCGCAGGGGATCAACCTTGGCAGTCTGGACGTACCCCAGCCGGAAGGAGCCGTCGGCCCGCCGCGCCGGACGAAGAGAGAAGCCCTGCGTGGTCACCCCGACCAGGCGGGCCGCCAGCCAGTGGCTGGCCTCATGTAGTGCCACACCCGGCAGGAGCACGGCGGCATAGGCCCGAAAGGCCCGCTTCCGATTGCCCATGACCAGCAGCAGCAATCCTTGGAGATGCCGGTCCAGCCATTGCTGAAGGGGGATCAGGGCACCCAGCGCGCAGAGGAACCAGAGGTACGGCGAAAGAGAAGAGGGCACGCCTTCAAATGGCCTACCGCGGCGGTATCAACGCGTCCAGATGTCGCCGGAGCCACGCTGGGGTCTCTGGCTGGCCCCGCACGATGTTGGCCACCAGAGCCGCCCTCTCCCCGTCTCCCTGTGTCAGGTACAGCTCTGCCATAACCGCGTTGGCCACAGGGTCTTGGGGTGTCACCGCCAGAACACCGTCGAGCATACGCATCGCCTCGTCAGGACGTCGCTGCTGCAAGAAGGATCTGGCCGCCACGGCGCGGAGCGGCAGCCAATCCGGATACTTCTGGAGCAGGCTCTCGACGAGCGCCCAAGTGCTCTCTTTGGTGGCCCCAAGGAACAGCGATTCCATCAGCGGGTCGATCAGTTCGTTGGTCACCTGACCCGGCCCTCCCTGGATGTCGACAACCTGGGCGTAGGCCCGGGCCGCCTCCGCATATCTGCTGCTGGCCCTGTAGAGATTCCCAGCCTCCACATACTCGCCCACTGCAATGCGCACCTGCCCGTCCGCCTGGTAGGCGGTCGCCAGCGCCATCCGTGCGTCTGCGTCCTGGGGATTGCCCGCCACGGCCGTCCTGGCCGCCTCCAGGTTAGAAGCCGGGGGCTGGCTCCTACGCTGTCTATTGGCGACAAAGGCGAAGACCAGCAAACACAGGCAGGTCAGTCCCAGCCCTCCGGCAGCCCAGATCCAACTGCGCTTCTGTTTCGCAGGCCTCCCCGGAGTTGTCGGCGGCGGCGTGACAGAAGTGAGTTGCTGAAACGGAGGCGTGGACGGCGATGTCGGCAGGGGCGGCGGGGTGAACGTAGCCGGAGCCGTTGGCGGGGGTTGAATCGGGGCCGGGGTAGGCAATGGCACGGCCACGTCCGCGGCGCGTGCCGTGGCACCCTCCGGCGTTCCCGGCCGGGTGGCCGGCGTGGTGGCGGTTATCGCGCGCAAGTCGGGAATCTGTTCCAGCGTGCTCTCGGCTACGGCGGCCCGGAAGGCGGACACCATCTCCCCTACCGTGTGAAAGCGGTCGCGGCGTTCCTTGGCCAGCGCCTTGAGAAGCACACGCTCGGCAGCCTCTGGCACCCGCGGGTTGACGGACCTCGGCATCGGAAGCGGGGTGTAGATGTGGTCGTGGATGATCGAGAAAGGCGTGTCAGCGCTGAAAGGGACGCGGCCCACCACCATCTCGTAAAGGACGACACCGAATGAGTAGATGTCTGTCCCCTCGTCCAGTTGTCGCTCGCCTCGGGCCTGCTCCGGGGAGATGTACTGGGGGGTGCCCAGCATCATGTCGCTGGAAAGTGTGGACTCGCCGGACTCGGCAATGCGGGCCAAGCCGAAGTCGGCCAGGTAGATCATGCCGTCCGGGCTGAGCAGGATGTTGGAGGGCTTGATGTCCCGGTGCAGGATGCCGCGTTCGTGGGCGTAGCCCAGCGCCTCGCCGACCGCCTCAATGATGTCCAGCGCCTCCTGCTTGGAAAGCGGGCCCCGGGCCAGCCGGGCTTTGAGCGTCTCCCCCTCGATGAACTTCATTACCAAGTACGGTTGGCCCTTGTGGTCGGGGTAGTCGTAGATCGGGACGATGTTGGGGTGGTCCAGCTTGGCCACGACGCGCGCCTCGCGCTTGAAGCGAGCGAGAAACTTGGGCTCCTCCAGAAATGCCGCGTGGAGCACCTTCATCGCCACGTAGCGGTCGAGGGCGGCGTGATAGGCTTTGTAGACCGTGGCCATGCCCCCCTGGCCAAGCTGCTGCACGACCCTGTAGGGACCGACGTTCTCACCAATGGTGAAAGGCATCCTGAGCTCTCATTCCTTCATCGACCGCTAGCTTGGTTCCTCTAGCAGGGTGATGAAAAACCGCCTTGCCATCAGCCCTTCTTGCGCGTGTTGTCCTCGACGTCCATCAGGAGGAGCAGACCCTCCGAAGCTGCCCTCAGCAGGAGGAACACAGCCAAAGACACCGCGACCGTCTCAAGGGGACTAGCCAGGTACGCAAAAAGCACAGGAACCGCGCTGAGTGGAGATTCACTGATCTGCATGCTGGGAAGCACCGAGAGCAGCACCCCGATCGCGCCCAGGATTGCCACGCATGCGAGGGCCACGAAGACCCAGGAGAAGGCGTTGATCCTCAGGGACAGGGTTACCAGGTTTTCGTGGTTATGGTATGTGTCCGGTACGCTTTCCCCGGCGCTCGAAATGGGCGCACCGCTATCAGGTTCGATCCGAACATCACCCATCGCTGATGTCTCCTTCCGGGGCAAATGGCATCCCCTCAACGGCTCATTATAGGACCGGAGGCGTGAACCCAGCAACAGGCCTCCTGTCGTGGTTAGCAGATTGTAGGCGCGGACCTGTCGGGCAATGCCCGCTGGGGCGTTCCCTTTCTGTTCTTCACGTGCCCACCGGAGGCTCTCTGACGGCTGAGGTCGATCCGAGGCGGACCATAGAGCGAGGCGCTCACATGTGGCAGCGGACATCCGGCCGACGGGCTCGACTCCCCGGAGGGGGCCGCGTCCGTCGGCCGGGAGAAATGCCGAGGGTTCTGGAGGCCGGGTGCCGGCCTCTGCTTGCCGTGCCTTACCTGTCGAGCAGGGCTGCCACGCCCGGCAGGGTCTTGCCTTCCAGGAACTCGAGTGAGGCCCCGCCGCCGGTCGAGATGTGGCTGATCCGATCGGCCACGCCTGCATCCTGCACGGCCGAAGCCGAATCGCCGCCACCAACGATCGAGGTTGCCCCACATTCGGCCACTGCCTTGGCAAGCGCCTTGGTGCCGGCGGCGAAGGCCGGGAACTCGAACACACCCATCGGGCCGTTCCACACGACCAGCTTGGCGCCCTTCAATGCCTTCGTGAAAGTTTCGACCGTCTTGGGCCCAATATCGAGCGCCCGCCAGCCCGCGGGGATGGCATCCACGGCCGCGACTCTGTGGTGGGCGCCGGCGTCGAAGGCGTCGGCGATGACGACGTCGGTCGGCAGGAGCATGCGGTCACCGCTGCGCCTGAGCAGGTCGCTTGCGGTGGGCAACGCCTCGGCCTCGACGAGCGAGTCACCCATGGCAAGACCCTTGGCCGCCAGGAAGGTATTGGCCATGCCACCGCCGATCAGCAGCTTGTCAGCCTTGCCCAACAGGTTCTCGACGACGCCAATCTTGTCGGAGATCTTGGCCCCGCCGAGGATGGCCACGAAGGGCCGCTCGGGAGAGGCCAGCGCCTTGCCCAGGTAGGTCAGCTCCTTTTCCATCAGGAAGCCGGCCACGGCCGGCAGGTGATGGGCCACGCCCTCCGTCGAGGCGTGGGCGCGGTGAGCCGAGCCGAAGGCATCGTTGACGAATAGATCGCCCAGAGCCGCCAGCTTGGCGGCGAATGCCGCGTCGTTGGCGGTCTCCTCCTTCTGAAACCGCGTGTTCTCGAGAAGCAGGACCTCGCCCGGCTTGAGCGCCTTGGCCGCCTTTTGTGCCTCGGGTCCAACCGTGACAAGGCAGAAGATTACGGGCCGCTTGAGGAGCTCCGACAACCGGGTCGCGACCGGTTTGAGGGTGAACTCAGGCTCAGGCTTGTCCTTTGGCCGACCCAGATGGGAGCACAGGATGACAGCCGCGCCGTGCTCGATCAGGTATTGGATCGTCGGCAGGGCGGCCCGGATGCGGGTGTCGTCCTTGACCTTCCCCTCTTTGAGAGGAACATTGAAGTCGACGCGCACCAGCGCCCGACGGCCTTTCAGGTCAACGTCTCGAATCGTCTTCTTGTTGAACATGGCTTAACATGCGTCCGGCGCCGCTTGGCGGCGCCGGACGGCTGCCTCCTTGGTGCTAGAGTCCCTTGGCCATCAACGCCGCCAGGTCGGCGGTGCGGACGGAGTATCCCCACTCGTTGTCGTACCAGGCGACGACCTTGATCATGTTGCCGCCCAAGACCATCGTCGAAAGGCCATCGATGATCGAGGAGCGAGTGTCGCCCTTGAAGTCCGAGGATACCAGCGGCTCGTCGGTGTAGCCCAGAATGCCCTTCATCGGGCCTTCGGCGGCCGCCTGGAAGGCTGCATTGAGCTCTTCCACCGTCGTGGGCTTGCTGACCTCGGCCACGAAATCAACCACCGATACGGTCGCCGTGGGGACCCGCAGGGCGAATCCGTCGAACTTGCCCTTGAGGTCGGGGATGACCATGGCCAGCGCTCGGGCAGCACCGGTCGTGGTCGGGATGATGTTCAGGCCGGCGGCCCGGGCTCGGCGCAGGTCCTTGTGAGCCAGATCCAGGATGCGCTGGTCGTTGGTGTAGGCGTGGATGGTGGTCATCAGGCCGCGGACGATGCCGAACTTGTCGTGCACTACCTTGGCAGCAGGCGCCAAGCAGTTCGTCGTGCAGGAGGCGTTCGAGACAATGTGGTGCTTGGCAGGATCGTACATGCGATCGTTCACGCCGAGCACCATCGTCAGGTCCTCGTTCTTGGAAGGAGCGGTGATGATGACCTTCTTCGCCCCGCCGGTTTCGATGTGGGCGCCGGCGCCGGCCTTGTCACCCGAAGCCTTGGCATCGGTGAAGATGCCGGTGGATTCGACGACCAACTTGACGCCGATGTCTTTCCACACGAGCTTGCGGGGATCCTTCTCAGCGAAGACCTTGATCCGCTTGCCATCGACAAGCAGGTCCCCGCGGTCGACCTCGACCGTGCCGGAGTAGATGCCGTAGTTCGAGTCGTACTTGAAGAGGTGGGCATTTGTCTTGGCGTCAAACAGGTCGTTTATGGCCACGACCTCCAGTTCCTTGCTGTGGTATTGGAGGATGGCCTTCAGGACCTGCCGCCCAACCCGTCCGAAACCGTTGATGCCGATCTTGGTGCCCATGGGGATGCTCCTATCGCTTCGCAGTTAGTTCAGCGCTGCCAGTTGCTCCGGCCGCTCGGCCGCTACCGGCTCGAGAGGCCCGGTGCTCTCCTCCAGCAGCGTGATCAGTGTTTCCGCCAGCTTGTCCGAGTCGTGACGCCATGGTTTCGCCGGATCGACGAGATCCGCCCTGCGGACAGGGACCATCCCGGCGCTGTCCTCGCTCTGGCACACCCAAGATACTCCCTCTGGCAACTGCCCATCGCGCCGGTCATTGACCAGCATCACATCCACTAACCCTTTGCCGGCGTGATCCTCGATGGCTGCCAGGTGCTGGCCGGGGTCGAAGCCGTCCGTCTCGCCCGGCTGGGTGGCCACGTTGCAGACGTAGACCTTGAGCCCCCGGCTGCTGCGGATGGCGCTCACCAGATCAGGCACCAACAGGTTCGGCAGGACGCTGGTGAACAGGCTGCCCGGGCCGACGACGATCAGATCAGCGTTCAGCAGCGAACGGATCGCCTCCGGGTGGGCCGGGGGTTCACTGGGGTCAAGATGGACATGTCGGATGGAGCCCGGCGCTTCCGGGATCCGGCTCTCGCCGACGACCCGCACCGCATGGGCTTCCAGCGACTTGTCTGCCGTCAGCGAGACATTGGTGAGGGTTGAGGGTAGAACCTGTCCCCTCACAGCCAGGACCCGCCCGGCTTCCATGACCCCCTTGTCGAAGCTCCCCGTCACGCCGGCCAAGGCCGCGATGAACAGATTGCCGAAGGAGTGGCCGTCCAATTCGCCGCCTTCGGCGAACCGGTACTGGAAGAGCTGCGTTAAAAGGTCCTCGTCATCGGAGAGCGCCGCCAGGCAATTGCGCAGGTCGCCCGGTGGTGGAAGACCCAGCGTGCGACGCAGCCGGCCGGAGGAGCCGCCATCGTCAGCGACGGTGACGATCGCCGTCAGGTTGCCGCTATGGTCCTTGAGGCCACGCAGCAGGGTCGCCAGCCCAGTCCCACCGCCGATAGCCACAACCCTCGGCCCCCTGCCCAAGCGCCGGTGCTGAGTGACCGCGTCCAGGACCGGTTTGCCGGGCCGCATGTAGGGCGCCAGGAGGGTCCGGTTGAGGCGGAAGATGGCAAAAGCGACCAGGCCGAATCCGACGATTCCCAGGACAACGGCCCGCACCCAACGCGGCAGGGCTCTCATGCTCAGAACGGCTAGCCAGGGCGACTCGGGATGCGCGCGGTAGATGTCGAGGAGGAAGATGGCCAGGCCAAGCCCGATCATAGCCATCCCCAGGACGACGACGACGAACCAGCGCTTGATCCCCAGACCTGGGCGGAGCCAACCCCACAACGACCGCCGGTGGTTGGCAGTCCCGCCATTGGACTGGGAGGAAAGTCCATTCGAAGCCACGGGATTCACTATACCAGAAGGCCGGTAGACCGTCAACGAACGAGAATCGAGGGGCAAGAGAACGGCCACGGGGCCGCAATCATGGTCAGGATGGCCAAGGAAGGCGCAGCCCGAGCCGTTCTCGTGGCGCATTCCGCTCAGGAGACGCTTCTATTCCCAACGAATCGCTGTCCGCTCTTCGGAAGGATCTTCCTTGGCCGGCCCCCTCTCCGCAGGTATAATGCCAGGCTGGACAGGGGCGGCGGCGCACCGATCATCCATGGGCACGGATCGTGGTAGCCAGGGAAAGGGAACCAAGCATGTCGACCTTCGATCTGATGCGTGAACTCCGGCAGAAGTCTCCGGAGAAGATCGTCTTGCTGGTCTTGGACGGGCTGGGCGGTTTGCCCATGGAGTCGGGTGGACCGACGGAGCTGGAGGCCGCCAACACGCCTAACCTGGACCGGATGGCCGTGGAAGGCACGCTCGGTCAGACGATCCCGGTCCGCTCCGCCATCACGCCGGGATCCGGGCCCGCCCACTTGTCGCTTTTCGGCTACGATCCGATGGAGTATGAGGTCGGGCGAGGCGTCCTGGAGGCGATCGGGGTGGGGATGGAAGTGCGCAAAGGCGACGTGGCCGCGCGCGGCAACTTCTGCACCGTCGATGCCTCCGGCAAGATCACGGACCGCCGGGCCGGCCGGATTCCGACCGAGAAGTCGACCCCCCTGGTCCATCGGCTGGCGACCATCCGTTTGGCCGAGGTGGAGACGGAAGTGCAGCCGGTCAAGGAGTACCGCTTCGCCGTGGTGATGCGGGGCGAAGGGCTGGAGGCCGAGATTGCCGATACCGATCCCCAGCAGACGGGCGTGGTTCCGCTTCCTGCCAAAGCGCTCAGGCCTGGCTCCCAGCGGACCGCCGGTCTCTTCAACCAGTGGATCGGCGAAGCCCGCAAGCTGCTGGCCAACGAGCCCCAGGCCAACGCACTGAACTTGCGCGGTTTCTCGACCGACCCGGATCTGCCGCAATTCCCCGAGATCTTTGGGTTGCGAGCCGCCTGTGTGGCTGTCTATCCGATGTACAAGGGCGTCTCCCGCCTGGTGGGCATGCAGGTGTTGCGCTGCGAAGGGGATGAACCGGAAGACGAGTTCGCGACCGTGTCCCAGGCCTGGGAGGATTTCGACTTCTTCTTCGTCCACATCAAGAAGACGGATAGCATGGGCGAAGACGGCAACTTCGGCGGGAAGGTGGCTGTGATTGAGGCAGCGGACGCGGCCTTGCCGGTCCTGCTCGGCCTGGAGCCGGCGGTGATCGCCGTCACCGGGGATCACTCAACGCCGGCCCGCTCCCGCACCCATACCTGGCACCCGGTTCCCTTCCTTCTCTGGGCCCCCGCCACCGGTCGGCCCGATGACCAGAGGACCTTCGGGGAACGCGCCTGCGCCCATGGCGGCCTGGGCACATTCCCGGCCACGGACGCCATGCCTCTGCTGATGGCTCATTCCGGTCGGCTGGCCAAGTTCGGCGCCTAGGTCGGACGCCTCTCGTCTCCGCCGACGCGTAGCAGTCCCTCCCAGGACGGGAAGGGTATGGAGAGGAGTAACCACCATGCGCCTGACACGACTTCTGCTTCTCGCCAGCCTCGTCGGACTGGCGGCGGGCGCGGGCTGCTCGCTGAGCTTCGGCCGCACCCCAACCCCTACCGCTCGGCCTTCGCCAACGCTGACCCCGATCCCGCCGCTTGTCCCCGAGAGGGGAACCATCTCTGGTGAGATCCGACAGTTTAGCCCAACGGCCGCCTCCGGCCTCCGGATCTATGCCCGCGAGCTCACCACTGGCCAGGTGACCTACATCGACGTCCCTGACGGCGCGACAAGCTTCACCATCCCCGATTTGCCGGTGGGAACTTACATCGTCGTGGCCTGGTTCTACCCGGGCGGCGTCAGCGGCGGCTACACCGCCCTGGATACCCTGATGGCCGAAGGCGCGGCAGAGCAGGAGGCCTGCACCATGGCCCTGATTCAGATCCCTCTCGCCCCAGGCGAGAACTATCACGACGTGACCATCGCTTGCTGGGGAGGTGATTTCTTCGACTTTGTCCAGTAGCGAGCTCGCTGCCAGGACTGGTTTCGCGAATTCCCCTGGGACGCATGCCCAAGGGTAGAGGGTCCGCTCCCTGGCGCCGAGGACGGCGCCAGGGAGCGGACCCTCTCGCGATGCCGTGACCGTCTCCTCTAGACTTGGGCTCTCGCCGGCGGCCGCCGTGCCGCCAGGTAGATCGCCCCCGCCTCCACCACCGTCCCCCCGGCAATGAAGGCGAAGACATCCTGCCAGAAGCGCTCCGGGAACAGGCGGATCAGCGTGTCGCTGTACAGGAACGTCCAGGTGTCCCCCTCAAAGAAGACCCGGTGGAATCCCACAAAGACGAAGCCGAACCCCACCACCAGTCCCACTCCCAGGATGGCCATCAAGACAAGGGTCAGGCGGGACCCGGCCAGGAGCGCCGACCGGGCGTCGTTGCCGCGGTTGGCCAAGAGCATCCCCGCCAGCGTCACGCCGACGACCACGACGCCGGCGATCCACACCTTCAGCGCGGCCTGTGTCAGGCGCTTGACATCCTCCATGTGGCGCAGTTCGCGTTCGTTGTAGACGGGCGCGCCAGAGTCGAAACGCAGGTCGCCGAGGAACTCCCGCCCTGCATCGTTGAGGAGGTACTCCAAAGCGATGGGCGCCCAATGCAGGCGGTCCTCCCGGGTGAAACCATAGGGCTCGGGCGGAAAGCCCGGCATCCGGTACTCGAGTTGGACAAAAGCCGGGGTCAGCAACAGCCGCACATTCGTCAACACAAGAACGACTGGCATCAACACCACGACCACAACCCGCGCCGCCGTTGCCCAGAGGGGCCGGCCGGTGGCAGGGGTCGATGACCCGCTTGAGGTCGTTTCCGACATGCTTCGCCTCGCTGATCAGCGCAGGATGCTGAGATCTCCACTCAGGATGAAACGGATCACCATTGAGTTTGTCAACTGCTCGATGGGCGCCTTGTCGTCGGTGAAAATGACGTCCGATACGGGCGTCGTTCGCAGGTTGGCGTAGGCCCGCTGCAGGACGTCCAGTAGCAGCGTGGGCGCGCCTTCCCGGGTCAAGGCCGCCAGGTTCTCGCGCAAGCTGTCCGCGGAAGTCGCCTGGACGGTGGCATAGAGGATGGTATTGAAGGTATCGGGCACGTCCACCACATGGATCGAAGGGAAGACGGCCCCGATCGTGCCCACCATGGCATCGACCAGCCGGCGGTCGTCGGGTGTCCGGCCGACATTGACCACCAGCACGCCATCGCCGAGGAGGCGCTGGCGCGTCTCCTCGAAGAACTCGCGCGTCGTCAGGTGCGGAGGGATGTAGGGGAGACGGTAGGCGTCAACGCCGATGACGGAGTACCCCCCGGCGCTGTGGGCCAGCCCCCAGCGCCCGTCGGCGACGATGACGTTCAGATTGGGCTCGTTCATGTCGAACAGCCGCCGGCCGACCTCGACAATCTGGGGATCGATCTCCCACCCGTCAATCGGGACGGGCCCAAACACGTCCGTGTATTGGCGGGCAACCGTCCCTGCCGCCAACCCTACGATTCCCACTCGAGCTACGGCCCCGAGCGAGACCGGAGGCGGGTTGAAGAACGGGGCGGCCAGGAAGTAGTCCCAGGTCCCGTAGGTGGCTCCGCCGGCCGGGTTGTAGACCGAGTGGATTCCCTGCCCCTCATTAAGGAGCAGATAGCGGGTGCCGTCGCGCTCGATCACCTGGATGTAGTTGTAGGCCGACTCAGACTCGAAGATCTGCCCAGCGCTGGCCTTGATCGGCTCCGAAAGGACCCACCAGGCAAGCCCGGCCAAGGCGAGAGGCATCCACAGATACCTCAGCGCGGCCTTGGGCTGGAGCATCCACAACCCGACAAGCGCCACGGCCAGGAGGCTGAGGCTGAGCACCAGGAAGGTGAGGGCCGTGCCGATAGAGGGGATCAGCCAGAGCACCGGCAGGAAGGTCCCCAGGATCGACCCCAGCGTCGAAACGGCGTATATGCGGCCCGAGATTCCCCCTGCCTGCTCCGTATCCCGGATGGCCAAGCGGATGGCAAAAGGTGAAACGCAGCCCAGCAGAGTAACGGGCAGAATGAACAAGACCACGACGGAGAGGAATGAGCCAGCCATCACGGCGGCGTCCAATCGTTCGACCGCGGCTGCGGCCAGGCGCAGCACCGGCCGTGCTGCCAGAGGAACCAGGCCCGAGGTGAAGGCTGCCCACGCCAGCAGAGGGTAGAAGGTGCTCTCCCGGGGAGACCGGTCAGCCCATCGTCCGCCGATGAAGTAGCCGGCCGAGAGGTACACGAGGATCAGGCCGATGATGTTCGCCCAGACGATGTTGCTGGTGCCGAACACGTTCCCGAGAAGCCTGGAAGCGGTCATCTCCAGACCGAGGCTGGTGACGCCGCCGGCGAAGACTGCAACGAAGAGCCATCGGTTCCGCAAGGAATGCTCCAGGAGTGCGGGATGTCCCATGTCAGGCAAGGCTAGGCCGCGGCCGGCAAGGCCGGCTCGAGCCGGGCGGAAGACAACGCTGCCCCCAGATCGGCTCCGCAGCTCACCAGGCGCACGTTCAGCCCCGCTTTCTGGGCCGCGAGCGCCAGAGCGCGGGAGCCTCCCGGACCGCCGAAGGAATGGGCGTCGAGCAACACGAGCACCGGCTGCACCCCGCGCCGGTCGAGCTGGCGGGCGGCTGAAAGCACGCCGGGGCTGACGCTCGGCGAGATGAGCGCAAGGCTCGCCCCCCGGGGGATCTGAGGCGACTCCACCTTGAGGACCTCCTCGAGGCTCAGCCACCCTTCGGCCCGAACCACCGCCAGCGACTCAAGCAGGCGGTAGAGTTGGCGCTCCCCACGGTCCGGCTGGATCACCTGGCGTGCCTTGCCGTAGGCGGCCATGCCAACGGCGCGGTCCTGTCGCAGGAAGTACAGGGCCAGTGAGGCCGCGGCCGCGACGCCGTATTCCTCCGTCGAGGGCGGCAGGGAGACCCGCCTCGGGCCTGGCCAGGTCGGGATGTCTGCAGGCGCCACCTCGGACGAACCCGCCTGCGCCTGGCGAGAGGCGTCCAGGAAGATCCAGATGTCTGCCTTGGGGTCGAGCTCGAACTCCTTGA
>CAZEMA010000002.1:67571-68890 GCA_964513155.1 uncultured Anaerolineaceae bacterium | reverse complement strand
AAGTTAACGTATTCCTGCTCGTCGTGGATGCGGGGAGCGCCGGGCGCCATCGCCTCGGCCGGATCAAGGATCGCCGGTAGAGGCTCGTATTCGACTTCAATGAGGCGAAGCGCTTCCTCAGCGATCGCCTCGCTCTCTGCCGCCACGAAGGCGACACGGTCGCCGACGAAGCGTACTTTGTTGTCAAGCGAGAACGAGTCCAGCGGTCCGGGGATGGGATCAGACTGCCCGGCGGTGGAGTAGGCGACTCGGGGGAGGTCCTCCCAGGTGAGAACCGCGGCCACGCCCGGGAGGGCGCGCGCCCTCGAGACGTCGAGATGAACGATCCGGGCATGCGCCTGGGTGCTATGCAGCACCTTAGCCACGAGCATGCCCCGCATCTCGATGTCGGCGGCGAAGGCCGGCTTGCCCTGGGCCAGCTTGGCCGCGTCAACCTTTGCCTGCGGGCGACCCACAGCCGCCCATGGCTTCAGTCGAGGGGCCGCCTGGATGCGAGGCATGACGGCCGCGCTTGTCCGCACGCCAGGCCCGCTACCTGCCTCTTCTCCGGCGCCAGGCTCTCCCTCCGGTGGCAGGAAGAGATAGGGCGCGGCCGAGAGCGGTCCGGCGATTGGCTCGACCTCCTCGCCTCGGAGGACGGCCGCCGCCCGAAGCACGGCTTGCACAGGCTTGAGGTATCCCGTACAGCGGCAGAGCACTCCCGAGAACGCCTGCCGGATCTGCTCTTGCGTCGGATTGGGCTCGGTGTCCAACAGCGCTTTGGCTGCCAGGACCATGGCCGGCGTGCAGTAGCCGCACTGGATTGCCCCCGTCTCCACGAAGGCCTGCTGAATCGGATCCAGTCCGTCCGTGGTCTTCCAGGCCTGATCCGGCCGCTCACCGATGGCCTCAATGGTCGTGACTTCGTGCCCATCCGCCTGGGCCGCTAGCATGACGCAGGAGTTCACCGGCATTCCGTCGAGGAGGACGGTGCAGGCGCCGCACTCCCCCGTCTCACAGCCGTGCTTGACACCGAAGACCCCCAGGTGTTCGCGCAAGACCGCCAGCAGGGTCGTGTCGGGCGGCAACTCCAGCCAAACCTTCTCCCCGTTGAGGACGAACGAGATGCGCACTATTCCACCGCCTCCGCCAACAGCCGGCGCACCAAGACACCAGCCACGGCTGACCGGTACTCGGCGCTTGCCCAGGCGTCGTCCGCACCCGCGTAGGCGACGCGAGCCGCCTCGGCCGCCGCCTCCAGGTTCCCCTCCTGGCCCGCGGCTGCTTCCGCGCCCAACAGGCGAATGGGCCTCTTCCCGAAGCCGCCCAAGGCCACCCGG
>CAZEMA010000002.1:56261-67471 GCA_964513155.1 uncultured Anaerolineaceae bacterium | reverse complement strand
GCCAGGAGGACCGTGGCCAGCGGGGAGCGCCCGTCGCAAGTCACAAGCGCGCCCGCCAGCGTCGCCACGTTCCGCAGGTTGAGGCCCGCTTCCCGCCGGCAAGCCTCCGCCAGCGCGGCCGGGACGGGCTCCCCAGCCTCCGCCAGCTTCTGGAGCGTGAGAGCCGCGCCGGCGATGATCCGATTGTCCTTGCACTCAAGCGCATCAAGCCCCAGGCCCTGAAGATCGACCACAGCCGGAAGCTGCCGACGGCGAGGGGTCAGGGCCGTGCCCCCGCCAAGGGGCAACCCCCGCTGTAGCAGCTTCAAGGCTTCGTCTATGGACTTCGGTCGGAAGTAGTCAAGGGGTGTCATAGCTCTCCTGCCACAGTCGTCGCCGGTGAGCGGCCATGTTGGACTCGTCCGAAAGGGCCTCATCGGTCAGGATGGGCCGCCTTGCCTCAGCCGGCCGGCACGGGGATCTCCGCAGCCAACCTCACGGGCGGCGGCTTCGCTCGATTTGATCCCCGATCTGCCTCCGCTCAGTCCGGGTAGACCTTCCAACCCAGCGAGTCCATGTCTGGCATCTCGCCGGGAGGCGCGGGGATGTCGGCCAGTAGGGCCTCGGCCTCCACGCCCACGGTCCCGTCGGCCAGTTGAATCTCGCTGTGGGCGTTGGCCAGCCGGCCGTGTCGCCGCTCTAGCCGGCCGACGAGCCGGAGCGGCTGGCCGATAGGCACCGGCTTGCGGTAGCGAATGGAGAGACGGGCCGTGACCATCAGGCGCCAGATATCGCCGCCCATGGCCGCTCGGCCAGCCGCCTCATCCAGCATAGAGGCCAGTATCCCTCCATGGACCACGCCCGGATAACCCTGGTACACATCCGGGATCGTGACCTCGGCAACCACTTCGTCTGTGCCTGTGTTGTAGAACGCCAGGTGCAGCCCCACCGGGTTCTCGATGCCGCACACGAAGCAATGGCGAGAGTTGGGTTGCTTGGAGCGACTTTGGTCGGCGCTCATCGACGATGTCTGGGTTCCGCCCTCATCCAAGTGCTGTGCCTCCCTTGCCCTAGCAGGGTGATGAGGAACCGCTCCCGGGGAAAAGAACCATATCTGTGCTGGTTGGCGCGAAGCCCCAACCACCACAGATCTGGATTCTTTCCAGGAGGCAGGACTCTTTCATCACACTCCAAGCGAGCCGTTACGCACCTACGCGCGGCCGAGAATCCTTGTGATCGACGACGAGTGCCTCACAAGTCTCACGCCCCCGTACCAAATGTGTCGATCAGGAGGCTTGGGTCCCCGCAGACATCGTATAGGATAGGGCAGGTAGCACCACGCTGCCGGTATTCATCGACCTTGGCTCGCGCCTGCTCGGGCGTGCCCGAAGCGGTGATGCGCTGGACCAGTTCATCCGACACCAGGTGTTTGGCTCGCTGGATCTGTTCGGGGGTGGCGGGCCAGCCAAGGATCGACTGGATCTCGGACACAAGTTCCCTAGGAACACCACTAGCCTCGGCAATGTGTGGCTGTTGGGCAAGGTACTGGGTGATCAACTCGCGACTGCACTCGAGAGCTTTCTCCCCATCCTGATCCACAGAGCAAACCACCAGCTGGTAGCGTTCCACCTCGTCCAGGGACCTGCCCGCCTTGCGAGCCCCAGCCTCGAGGTGCTCCATCGCCACGTCGTCGTACTCGACTGGAACGCAGTAGTTGAGGAGAACCCCGTCGCCGATTTCGCCTGCGAGCTCAAGCATGCCCGGCCCCACGGCGCCGATCACCATGGGGACGTCGCGAGGTTCGCGCCTTCCATGTACCACATCGAGCTCGACGCCGTCGAGGTGGTGGAATTCGCCGTCGAAGGTCACTCGCTCAAGGTTCAGCAGCCGCCTCAGCAACTCAACGGTCTCGCGCATTGCCACCAGCGGCTTGCGACGCTGGATACCCACGTTCTTGGCCAGCGGATCCCACCACGCCCCGATCCCGCACACGATGCGGCCGGGTGCCAAGTCATCCAGGGTCAGAAATGTCGCCGCAAGCAGGCCGATATTGCGCGTCCAGTTGTTGATCACGCCCGATCCGATCCTGATTCGCTCGGTGACCGCGGCATATGCCGCCATGGGCACGATGGCATCGCGAACCAAACGCGATTCGGCCTGCCAAACGCCTTCAAACCCTTTCTCCTCGGCATAGCGCACCCACTCAAGACCACTCCGCAGGTCATGGGCATCCTGCAAGTACAGGCCAACTCGCTCCATGCATCACCTCAACGCCACAACCCAGCAACCTGATCTTCAAGTCCGCCAGTGTGTTCGTTACGAAGGCAGCCTACAGCCGCCGCCACACTTTCGGGGCAAGCTCACGCGAGCGAGCCGAGATTCGCTCCTCGTCCAGGGAGAGGATCCGCTTGCCCCTCATCAGGATCCTGCCCCTGCAGACCGTCGTGTCGACCGTGGCGTCGACCAGCCCGAAGATCAGATGGCCAAGGAAGTTGGCCTCGTCTAGGGGCGTGGGAGGCATGTAGTCGAGGATCGCCAGATCGGCAGGCAAACCCTCACCGATCTCGCCCAGACGGAGCGCGAACTGGCGCTGGCAGATTTCCGCGTTGTTCTGGAGCAACAGCTGCGGTGCCTCGACAAAGGCCACACGCGGATCCCGGTTGTCAAGCCGCTGGAGCAGATAGGCACAACGCATCTGGGCCAACATGTCCGAGGACATCCCGTCGGTCCCGAGCCCGACCAACACGCCCTTCTCCAGAAGCGTGAGCAGCTTGGCGACGCCCACCGCATTGTTCATGTTCGATTCGGGGTTGTGCGCCACGCACGTTCTCGTAGCGGCGAGCGTCTCCATCTCTGCATCGTCGATGTGGATGCAGTGGGCGAAGATCGACCGCTCACCGGTCACGCCGAGCCTGCGCAGCCGTTCGACGGTGGGTACACCATACTTGGCGACGGAATCCTCGCGATCGGCAGCATCCTCGGCCACGTGGATGTGGCAACCCACACCGGCATCCCTCGCGATCCCCACGCACTTCTCCAACGTCTCATCCGACAAAGTGAAGGAGGCGTGCAGCCCCATCATGGCCGCGATCTGGCCGTCGCCCTTGCCGACCTTCCGGATGAACCGTTCGTTCTCGGCGATGCCGCCGCCGGGCGCGTTGCGGTCTGAGACCTCGTAGCACAGAGAGGCCCTGAGGCCGGCCTCACGGACCGCATCTTCAATGAGGTCAAGCGATCCGTCCCGGAGCGACGGTGAAGCGTGGTGGTCGATGATCGTGGTGGTGCCATTACGGATGCACTCGGCCAGAGGGATCTGGGCGGAAAGGGTGACGTCTTCCCGGGAGAGCGCCTTGTCAAGCTTCCACCAAAGCCGCTCGAGGATCTCGACGAAGTTGGAAGCCGGTTCTCCCGGAATGGCCATGCCGCGGGCCATGGTGGAATAGAAGTGATGGTGGGCGCAAATGAAGCCGGGCAGGACGATCTTCCCCGAGCAGTCGACCACCTCCGCCTCGGGAAAACGTTTTGCCATCGGGGCGGCCGGACCGATGGCCGCGATGCGATCCCCCTCGCTGACGACCGTTTCATTCCACAGGACCCGGTTCTTCTTGCCCAACGTGACGACAATGCCGTTCTCGAATCGAATGGCCATGGCTAGTCCTTTCCGAACAGAGGATTAGGAGACTCTGGACAGGACCAGTGGATCACGTTTTGCCCATCCATCCTCCCTCCGACCCCGATGAGCCCGAGAGGTATGGCACACAGACCGTGCGATTCGTTCCCTTTCCCGCAGGCCAGGTTCTCGTCACCGGTGTTCCTGCAAACGCCGTCACTGCTCCTTTAGGCTGGCGATCTCTTCAGGCGTTCGCGCCCGCATGGCGATGGCGCCGACAAAGCACTTCTTGGCGCAGATCGAGCACCCGACGCACTTTGCGGGATCCGACTTGGGAAGATGCTTGTCGTCGAGTTCGATCGCCAGGTACGGGCAGCGAGCGCAGTTGCCGCAACAGACACACAGGTCCCGGTCGAAGTCGGAGAGCTTCTTGACCGGCGTCAAAGCCATGAAGTCCGTGATGGGATTGGGTTGGGCGATCCCGATCAGATCGTGGATGGACTTGATTCCGCGCTCTTGCATCAGGTACGCCGTGCCCGATTCCAGCTCCTTGATGATCCCATAACCATGCTTCATGACGATCGTGCAGAATTGAACGGTCTTCACGCCCAGGGCGAGGAAGTTCATGGCCGCCTTGTAGTCCATGGGCCCGCCGTTGCCTGAGATGACCACGCCCTCTGGCACCGCCTTGGCCAGAGTCAGGTAGGAGATGGGCGAGACGCCCTCACCGCTCATCCCGACAACGACCCCCTCCTCCCATCGACGATTGTCCCCATCCCATCGAAAGGCGAGGGTGGGGAATGTGTTGGCCAGGGTGATCCCGGCCTTCTTGCCGGGATAGCGCGCGAGGACTTCACGGATGGCGCGGATGATCGGGACAATGGATGTCACCGCGGCGGTCAGCTTGAAAAGCTTGGGAATGTCCGGGGATCCAACCGCCAGGATCCAGTCAATGATCCTGGCCGTCAGTTCCGCATTCTGAGAGACGATGTCACCCTCGGTCCCGTCGCCGCCCTGCGGGCAAGACAGAGAGTACTCGATGCCCATGGCGCCGGCGGCTTCGAGCTTCTTGGTGTTTGACTGCCAGCCGGCAGCGTCGGATTCGTCGTGACCGGTCACTGGCCCTCCCGTCGAGGCCATTGTGAGCCGGTCCGGCCATTGCCTTACCAGTTGCTCGACCTCGCGGCAGACACGATCGAGCGGGTGCCCCGAGACGTTGTCACAGTTTCCGTACGTGGAAGGGCCGAAGGTGAACATGTACTCGGAAGGAATGTGGATGGGGACGTTGTCGAAAGCGGTCTTCATCACGCCGCCAGCCCAGCCAGCCTCGTAGGCCTTCGTCATCTGCGCCAGGCCGTCCGTGACCGGAGAGGCCGAAAGCAGGTAGGGCGAGCGGATCGGCCGGCCGAAGAAATCGGCCACCAGGGAGACGGGTACGGGGTCGAAACCCGGCAAGGCGTAATAGGACTTCGTGGCCTTTTCGATGATGGGTTTCATCTGTCGTTTCAGGTAGGCGTCGATCTCGATCGCCGCATTCTTGCCGGAGGCGGCCGCCTCGACCACGGTCTTCGGGCCCGTGGCCATGTCACCAGCGTAGAAGAGACCCTTGGCCTGATTGAGCTTAAG
Source organism: uncultured Anaerolineaceae bacterium (assembly GCA_964513155.1). GTDB lineage: Bacteria > Chloroflexota > Anaerolineae > Anaerolineales > E44-bin32 > DATEAV01. Next base: position 62,256 of record CAZEMA010000002.1, on the reverse strand, counting down.
CGTGGAGCGCATTCCAATGGAGACAATGACGGCCTGGATGCCGCTTCGGACGCCCTCCGTCCCCTTTACGTCCCGCACGTTGGCAGGATGGAAGAGTTTGCCCTCCGGCAACTGGACCTTGATGGTCTCGATGCCAGCAACACCTTTCTTTCCCTTCCTGATCCGCTGCACACGGATTCGGCCGTTGACTTCGATGTCATCGTCGAGCAGTTCCTGCCGTTCCTTGGCTGTGAGCGGCATCTCGGAGAGCTTCTCGAGCATGAAGAGTTCGACGTGCGCTGCGCCACGGGCTTTCGCGGTGACGGCGCAGACGACGGCCGTCGCGCCTCCGCCCACAACCGCCACCCGCCCATTGAAGGTGTATGCCTGCGGCCGAGAGAGCAGATCAGTCATCGAGACGGCCAGGTCTTCGTTCTCGATGCCTAGGCGGATCGGCTCCCACAGGCCTGCGGCGACGCAGACCGCGTCGTAGCCCTGTCCGAGTAGCCCCTTGGGATCCTCGACCTTCGATCCCAACTTTGTCGAGATCTCGCCCAGCGACAGGATGAAATCAATGTCCGTCTCCATCACCGTCTTGTCGAGGCGGTGGTCCGGTATGAGAGCCATCGTCCCGCCCAGTCGATCACGTTCCTCAAAGATGTCAACGGCGTACCCCATCTGCGCCAGGGCGGCTGCAGCCCCAAGCCCGGCCGGGCCGCCGCCAACGACCGCCACTTTCATCCCGTTGGGATCCGCCACCGAGAACCGCGGGATTCCCCCGAGACGTTTGGCCATCTCGACGACCGTCGCCTGTACCCGGGGGATATCGATGGCCCCATCGAAGAGCTTGTGCGAGCAGGCGGCCATGCAATGGGTGTCAGGACAGACCACGCCGCATACGCCCCCGAGGGGGTTGTTGCGCATGACCTCGCCAGCGGCGCGTCTGATGTCTGAAGGATTCCCACCACGAGCTGCCATGATGAAGTCGAAGGGAGAACAGTTGCAGGGGCAGGCCGCCGTGCACGGCTTCTCCTCGCAGTACTCACAACGGAGAAGCTCTGCCTGGAACTGACGGCTGGTCATCAAGAAAGGGTCACCGTATTGGTCCTTCTTCACAGTACACCTCCCGTTACCCTGGCGAAGCTGGCTGTTCTTGTCGCAAGTCTACGAGCCTCTTCCCATCGCTGAGACCGTTGGCGCTTTCAGGGCCGCGGTCGGAGCTCGGGCCATCAAAAGCAAGGAGCATGGTCATCGACAGACCGTCATGCGGAGTCCGATTGTCCACCACGCCTGATCCGAGCCTGACGTGCCGGGTGACCTTGGGATTGGAGACCCCGAACACAACCGCATCCGGAACCTACGCGATCCCGGCTGCCTGATAGCTTCTCAGCCCTTCTCCTTGGCAGTGCAGAGCCACACGAGACCATCCCCAAGGATGTGCCCCTCGTTCAGGTCCAGGGCTAGCCGCTCCCCGCCCATTTCCTACTCCGGCCCGAAGTCAGCCGGGATCGTCCCAGAAGCTCCAGATCCTCTGGACTGTCCAGGTCGAGCTCAAGCTCTGGCAGCACACAGATCTCCAGCCGGGCGCTGGCGCGACGCGCGCGCGCCTGGTGGCGGGCGTAGCTGTCGCGCCCAAATGCGTATTTTATCAAACCAGGTGGCGAGCAGAGCAGCGCGTTCGTGCCCTGGCGCTTCCGGTCAGGCGCGATCACCACCACGGGCGGCTCTCCTGCCAGCGCCAGCAGCCGTTCCACCTGCTCGCGCTCGAGCAGCGGCAAGTCGGCCGGCAACACGAGGACGGCCGAGGCTCCGCCTTGGGTGGCGGCCTGGGTCGCTCGGGTCAAGGCCCGATTCAGATGCAGGAGATTGCCTTCCAACACGGCCTGGGCCCCCTGGCGTTCTGCCAATGCCAAGACCTCGGCATCCCGGCTTACCACAAGGGTTCGGGCGATCTCCGGTGTGGAAGCCAGGACGTCGAGCGTGCGCACCATCATCTCCCTGCCCAAGTCCTGCCGCTCGGACGAGGTGAGCACGTTTCGCAGTCGCGACTTGCCCTGGCCCAGCGGCTTGACCGGGACGACCGCCCAAACGCTCATGGCAAGTCTCTCGGACCAGCCAGCCGTCTGGCAAAGGCGACCACCTCCTCGGCTAACCGCCGGCGATCAGCCCGCGTCTTCATGACCGTGTCCGCCACCAGCACCTCGATGCCGAGGGCGCGGATTCCACCCTCCAGATCCGAGTCTAGGCCGTCGATGACCAGCCCCGAGAGCAGATCCTTGTAGTGCTCAGCGATGGCCGTTGCCGAGGGCCGGATTCCCAACTCCTGGAACATCTTGGCTGCCGGCCCTTTCAAGGCCCGCCCTCCGACAATCGAGGAGACGGCGAGCGCCGGCTTGGCGGAAGCCGCCTGGCGGATGCCGCTCACGGCAAGAATCGGATCCAGGCTTACCCAGGGATTCGAGGGACACAGAACGACAGCATCGGCTTGCGCGATGGCTGCCATCACGCCGGGCGCGGGCTGGGCTGTGTCGGCCCCTACGAAACGGAAGCCGCGCACGCGGGGTCGGCACTGCCGGGCCACGAAGTACTCCTGGAAGGGCAGGTCCCCTTCGTCCGTTTCCACCACCGTCCTCACTGGATCGTCGGACATCGGGAGCACTTCGACACGCACGCCCAGCCCCGTCCGAATCGCTCGGGTCGCTTGGCTGAGGGGCTCTCCTTGGCGGAGGCGGCGCGTCCGTTCCGCATGCGTCGCCAGGTCCTTGTCGCCGAGGCGGAACCAGGTCGGGCCCCCGAGGGCGCGGAGCGCCTCCAGGAAAGACCAGGTCTCGCCTGCCCGTCCCCAGCCGGTTCGGGGGTTGGCGACGCCGGCCAGGGTGTAGACCACCGTGTCGAGGTCCGGCGAGATGGCCAAGCCCAGATGCTCGAAGTCATCGGCCGTGTTGACAACGACGGCCAGGTCGGACGGTGGCAAGGCCGCGGCCAGCCCGTCGGCCAGCTTCGCCCCTCCCACACCGCCGGCCAGGGCCACGATGTTCATTCGGCACCTTGCAGGCGATCCCGAGACGCCGGGGGAACATAGCCCGGCGACATGGCACGACGACCTGCGGCCGCGCTCATGCTGCCATCCCTGAGCCAACCACCCAATCGCCCTGACACTGCCCGGATGCTCCGCCGCATACCGCCGGGCCCTGCCCCGACCTGCTCGCGCAAGCGGAACCAACTCAGCGCCACAAGGTCACTTCATCGACCGGTCGCCGGTCGGTTCTCTTGCCCGGCTCAGCCGGGATCCCCAGGACGATCAGACCCTGAGGTTCCCAATCGCGGGGAAGGCTGAGTGCTTCAAGGGCCGCCTGGGGGGCAAACAACGGCGCCCCCATCCAGCAAGCGCCGAGCCCTTCGGCATGGGCGGCCAATAGGATGTGGCCTCCCGCCAGTGCCAGGCTTTGGATGGCCATTGTCCGCTCGTGCGCCTGGCGCCTTGGGTCCGGATAGACATGCATGTCCACCATCGTCAGACAAAGGACGATGGCGACTGGTGCCTGAGCGACCCTCTCTTGCGCCGTCCGGATGCGGTCCTCGATCTCGGCAGCCGGCAGGCCATCCGCCCGCAGATCACCCCGGAAGGCTTCTGCCATCGCCTGGATCATGCGATCCTTCGCCTCCCCCTGCCCCACGACGGCGAACCGCCAGGGCTGCCGGTTGTGAGCGGAAGGGGCCCGCGTGGCCGCCTGTAACACTCGCCGGATGGTTGCCTCTGGGACAGGATCGGGCCGGAACCGCCGGACCGAATGGCGCCCGCCGAGAAACGCTTCCAGGGCCTCCGGTCCCATGGTCATTCCATCGCGCTCACGGAATCGGGACGGATCGTGTACATCACGCGCACCTCCCCGGGCTGCGACCAAGGGTAGCGATCCTGGCCGAGGTACTTCTTGGCCAGGCGGTCGATGTGCTCGCGAGCCCCCTCTTCCGTCACCGCCACGACTGTCCCTCGGAGCTGCACGTAGCGGTACGAATCGGCCGGATCCATGATCGCCATCGCGACCTTCGGCCGGGCCTTCATGTTGTGATCCTTGACCCGCCCTCGGGCAGTGTTTACCCGGATCATGCCGTCTGCGGTATTGAACCAGACGGGGGTCACCTGCGGCGTGCCATCATCCATCAACGTTGCCAGGAAGAGGAAGGCGCGCTTCTCATCCGTGAGCAGATCGAGATGCGTCTCCGGGATCACTTTCGACATGTCAGGCTCCTTTGACAGTAGGAACGAAGGAACCGAAGGGACTCACTCGCTACGCCCGCCCGCCGGCCTAGCGAAACAGGTCCAGTCCCTCGGGTCGAATCAACTCGACCAAGGACCCCTCCCGCAGCGGATAGGGGAGGCCGCGAACATGAACAACCGGTCGTCCCTCATTAGCCTGCCCCGCTAGGATTGAGGCCGCCCCCGCCAATTCGTCCGCCAGCCCAACTTCGGTGACCTGGAGGCGATAGCCGAACAGGTCTGGGCGGCCACGCAGGTTGAGGAGCGCCGGGAAGCCGGAGACGCCGATCGCCACCCCCACCGTGCCCATCCGCCAGGCCCGCCCATGCGAGTCGATGATCAGGACACCGATCGCCGCGCCGGATTGCGCCTCCAGGTATTCTCGGAGCCGGGCGGCCGAAGCATCGGGGTCGAGAGGCAACCTCAGCACCCAGTCCTCAGCCCGACCCCCCTCGCCGCGCACATTGGAGTGGTCCACTCCGGCGTTGGCGCAGACGAAGCCCAGCCGGTGGCGGACGATGATCAGCCCGGGCCGCACTCGGAGCACCTGTTGACTCTCCCCCAGGATGACCTGGACGATCCTGGGATCCTTGCCACTCTTCTCCGCCAACCGCCTCGCCTCAGCCGAGGGCTCAACCTCGGCCAGGTTCACCAGGCGACCCTCCGCCTTGGAGACGATCTTCTGGGTGACCACAAGGACGTCACCGCTCTCCAGGCGCAGGCCCGCTCGTGCCAGGGCTTCCCCGATCAGCCCCCCCAAGTCGTCCCCGGGTCGGACAAGGGGCATGCCGGCCAGGGCAGTCAGAAAAAGACGGTCGGACATGGTCGATCAGGCCTTCTCAGCCGTCTGGCCGGTCACCTGAATCCCGGCCCCCTTCATCTTGTAGCGCTTGTTGATGCCGATCAGAATGGGTGTCAGACCCTCGACAACGATCGCATTGTCCAGTGGCCCCGCATCCCAGCCCGTCAGGCCGGCCGCGGCAGCCAGTTTGAGCACCTGTTCGCGCGCCTGCTCACTATCCCCACATACCAGAACGTGGCAGGGAACGGGATCCTCCTCGAGCAGGTGATCGTGCGAGACATTCTGGAACGCCGCCACGACCCGGACGCCTTCGCCCAGAATCTGCTGCGCTTCCTTGGCCGCGCTCCCCGCCGGAGGGACGTACACCCGCGTAACCTTCGGCGGGCTTAGAGGCACGGTGACGTCCACCAACACCTTGCCCTGGAGCTCATCCCGCAGCGCCTCAAGCAGGTCCCTGTGCGCGGCGTAGGGGACGGTCACCACGGCCATGTCGCAGGCCGTGGCAGCCTCCTTGTTCGCCAAACCGCGGATCACGTCCCGTCCGAGCTTCTGGTTGAGCTCCTGGGCGACCTTGACGGCCTTGTCGGGGGTCCGGGAGCCGACGATGACCAGGTAACCCGCCTTTGCCCATCGGTAGGCGAGCCCCTTTCCTTCGTTTCCCGTCCCACCCAGGATCGCCAATGTGAGGAGTATGCGATCGGTCATCCGCCCTCCGACCGGGCTATGGCCGGTGCTCAGTCGGCCGACACATGCTCATCATAACGCTTCCGCGCCGCGCTCGCCAATTCGAGTGACTGGGTCGTGATCGCCTCTTCGTCGAGAGCCAACAGGCGCTGGTCCTTCGTCACGAGTCAAGTGCCAAGTGCCGCGATCGGACATCACACAGAAGCACGGGACATCCAGGCACATCAATCAAACACCGCGGGCCGGGACGGGTCACGCCACATCGCCCACGC
>CAZEMA010000002.1:41869-56161 GCA_964513155.1 uncultured Anaerolineaceae bacterium | reverse complement strand
AGGCACATCAATCAAACACCGCGGGCCGGGACGGGTCACGCCACATCGCCCACGCATCCGCGATGTGCCGGTCCAGCGTCCGATGGGGCGAGAACGGTCGAGGCAGGTTGTCGGCCGGAAAGCATCCCACCTCGGTAGTCTCGGAACTGGGCGTCAAGTCGCCAGACAGGACATCGCAAAGGAAGACGATCTTGTAGGCGTGAAACAGGCTCAGCGCCTGCTCGATGCGATTGGCGTCATAGACGCCCACCAGGCGCGAGGCGTGCACCTTCAACCCGGCCTCCTCCCAGACCTCCCGCTCGACGGACCGCGCCGGACTCTCGCCGACATCGGCCCAGCCGCCGGGCAATGTCCAACCTCCGTCCATCGCCTCGCGGACCAGAAGCACCTCCCCACCCCGGAAGACTGCGCCCCGGACATCGACCTTGGGCGTCACGTAGCCCGGCTGGGCGGTGAATGCGGTCAAGGCTTCCCCGGCCGGCAGGGAGGCGTGCTCAGCCACCATCTCAGAGGCGATCGCAAGCAGGCGCCTCGCCCGCTCGCGCTCGAAGTCATTGCGGGCGTAGTGAAGGCCCGTCTGAGCCAGAGCCTGGATTTGGCGCGCCCAGTCCAGCCATCGCGGCGGTGTCTCAGGCATCTCCCGGCCTCCCCTTGATTTGACGCGCCAGCCAGTCCTGGTCCACCGGGAGACGGCGCACCCTTACCCGGCAGGCGTTGTAGACGGCATTGGTGATGGCGGGTGCAGTCGGGATGCTCACGATTTCGCCGACCCCCTTGGCGCCATAGGGACCCTCCGACGTGGGATGTTGGACGACGATCGGAACGATCTCGGGCGTCTGGGCGATCGAAGGCATCCGGTAGCGCGCCAGCCGATCGGTGAAGACCCGCCCCTCCTCCACGATGAACTCCTCGGTCAAGGCCGTGCCGATACCCATGACGACCCCGCCGTTGATCTGGCCTTGCAGGCCCAGCGGATTGATGGCCCGGCCTACATCGTTGGCCGAGATCACTCGCAGCACGCGAACCTCCCCGGTTTCCAGATCGACCTCCACCTCGGCCGCCTGGGCGGCGAAGGAAAAGGCGAAGTGCATGTCGCCACCGCTGCCAAGGGGCTGGGTCGCTGGCGCCCAGTAGTCGTAGCTCGTGCGAGGTTCGCGCCCCTCGGCCTTCATCCACTCGACGACAGTGCCCAGGGGAACGCGCTGATCGCGCACCTGGGCCAGCCCCTCGACGAAACGTACTTCCTCAGGAGGACAATCAAGTCTCTCGGCTAGTGTCGCCGCCACCGCCTGCCGCATCGCCTTGGCCGCATAGCGGACGGCGTTCCCTGTGACGTACGTCTGGCGGGAGGCGGTCGTCGGGCCGCCGTCGGGCGTCAGATCGGTATCCGAGAGCAAGACCCGCACCCGTTCCGCCGGCAGCTGCAGCTCCTCGGCCGCAATCATCTGCAGCACGGTCGGCAGCCCCTGGCCCAGCTCAGCGGACGAGCTGCGGACCTCGGCCATCCCATCGGAATACAGTTCGATCTCCGCCCCGGCCTTGTCGGGCGCGCCGCCACCGAGCCCGGTGTTCTTGAACCCGACGGCGAAGCCCCAGGCGCGGCGCAGGTTGGGCGCCCCTTCGACCGCTCTCAGCCGGAAGAGATCCCCCTCGCCAGTCAGGCGCCGCATCTCGGCCTCCACCTTCTCGATGCACTCGCTCAATCCGACGCTGTCCCGTAGCAGCTGCCCCGTGTTGGTTTCGGTGCCGACGCGCAGCGCGTTCAGCCGACGGAGAGCCACGGGATCGATCTTCAGCTCTTCCGCCAACTCATCCATGGCCGACTCGATGGCGAAGGCCGACTGGGTGACGCCGAAACCGCGGAAGGCGCCTGCGGGTGGGTTGTCGGTGTAGACCGCGAAGCAGTCGGCCTTGACGTGCGGAATGATGTAGGGCCCGCTCGAGTGCGTGGTGGCCCGGGTCATCACCTTGTCGCCCAACGAGGCGTAGGCGCCCGTGTCGCCGTAGAGCTCGGTCTCGGCCGCAACCAAGGTCCCGTCTCGCCGGGCCCCCAACCGGACACGGATCTGGGTCGCATGCCGCTTGGGGTGCACCAGCAGGCTCTCCTGCCGATCATAGAGGACCTTCACCGGCCTCCCGGTTGCCTGAGCCAGTAGCGCAGCGTGGATCTGCCCGCCGATGTCCTCCTTGCCGCCGAAACCCCCTCCAATCAGCGTGCCGATGATCCGGACCTTCTCCTGCGGCAGGCCGAGGCAGCGGGCAACTTGCTCCCGATCAGCGTAGGGAATCTGGGAGCCGACGTAGACCTCCATCCGGCCGTTGTCTGTCGGCCGGGCGACGCTACACTCCGGCTCCAGGAAAGCATGATCCTGGCTTGCGGTGTGGTACACCTGCTCGAAGATGACCTGCGCCTGGCCGAAACCCGCCTCGATGTCTCCCTTCCGAACTTTGATGTGCTCCAACAGGTTGCCCTGACGGTGGACTTGGGACGCTTCCGGTGCCAGCGCCTGGACCGGATCGGTTACGACCGGCAGCGGTCGAAACTCGGCTTCGATCAGGTCAAGGGCTTGCGAGGCGATCTCGGCGCTATCCGCGGCGACCAGGGCAATGGCATCGCCGACATACCGGACATCCTCCCCTTCCCCGACCAGCGCCGGCCAGTCGTAGATCACCAGGCCGTGGTTGTGCTCACCCGGGATGTCGGCCGCGGTCATCACCGCCCGGACACCCGGGAGGGCGCGCGCGCTATCCACATTGAGCCGCCTCAGGATCGCGTGAGGGACGCCAGCCCGCCGTGCCCGGCCATGCAGCATGCCCGGGAAAGCGTAGTCATCCGTGTAGCGGGCCGCGCCCGTGGCCTTGTCCTCGGCGTCCGCTCGCGGAAGCACCCGTCCCACGACCGAGAGGCCCTCGAGGGCCGGTATCTCCGGCCCAACGACTGGCTCACTGGCGCGCAGGCTGCGGGCGGCAGCCTGAACGGCCCGGGTGATCTCCACATAGCACCCGCAGCGGCAGAGTGTGTCCTTGAGCGCTCGGCGGATGTCTTCTTCGGTGGGATCGGGGTTTTGGGCGAGCAGGGCAGCCGCCGTCAGGATTTGCCCAGGCGTGCAGAAGCCGCACTGGATGGCGCCATGGCGGATGAAGGCCTCTTGCAGCGGATGCAGCCGGCCATCCCGGGCCAGGCCCTCAATCGTGACCACGCGGCGTCCGGCTGCCTTGGCCGCAGGGTAGGTACACGACAGGATCGGTTCCCCATCCAAGAGGACGGTGCACGCGCCACACTCGGCCTCGTTACAGCCGATCTTGGTCCCGGTCAGGCCCAGCCGATACCGGAGGACATCGGAGAGCATCTCGCCAGGGCCGGCCTCGACCTCGACCCGGCGATCGTTCACCCAGAAAGCCAGCTGCGCCATCATGACCCCTGACCCTCAAGAGCGGCGGAGGGGGCCTCCGAGGATGAGTTGGGCCGGACGGCCGCCAGCGTTCGTCTTAGCAGGACCTCGAGAAGCTGCCGGCGGTAGTCGGCCGTGGCCCGATGGGGGCTGGTGCGCAGGCGCGCCTCCGATGCCAGCACTTCGATCGCCTTGGCGATGGCGGGCTGGCTGAGCCCAGCCCCGCGTAGAGCCTCCTCCGTCCGGCGCGCCCGCAGCGGCCGCGGTCCAGCTGCTCCAACCGCCAAGCGGACGTCCTGGATTTCCGCCCGCATGCCCCAGCGAATCCAGACAGCCATGTTCATGATGGCGATCGCCACGCCTTGAGGCCGCATCACTCGGCGGAAGACCGAGGTCTCTCCCGGTTGGCGTTGTGCGAAGCGAAACCCCACGAGCAGCTCGCGCTCTTGGTTGAAAGCCGCCTGTCCAGGCCCGGCGAAAAGCGTCTCCAGCGGCGCCCAACGGCGACCTTCCGGAGAGGCGATCTGCGCCTGCGCATCCAACGCCAGCAAGGCGATTGTCCCATCGGCCGCCGGAAGGGCGTGGGCGACATTGCCGCCGATCGTGGCCACGTTGCGCACCTGAGGTCCACCGATCAGGCGGCAAGCTTCGACCAGGCAACGTGCGTGATGCGCCAGCTCCTCGTGTTGCAGAAGGGTGGCAAGCGTCACCGCCGCGCCCAGATACAGGCAATGCTCCTCAAGCTGGATCTCCCCGAGTTCCGGGATGCGGGTGACATCCACCAGCGTGTCCACCGGAGGCTGGCGGCCCTGCTGCAGGTCCAGCAACAGATCGGTCCCCCCGGCGATCAGCCGCGCCGGACCGCGCGCCTGAGCCAGCGCGGCCAGCGCGCCTTCCACCGTCGTTGGGGTGAGGTAGTGCGTCCATGTGGCCATGGATTGTTGACCGAGGGTATTGGGACCGGCCGGCACTTGTCGACGAGCGGGGATGCTCGACGCCGCCGCGGGGCCACCCCGCGCCGACCGCCAGTCCGAGGTGAAGTGATTCTAGCACTCCCCCCGGCCGTTGGATAGCTTTTGACAGAATCGTCCACCCAGTCCCGAACCAGCCAACTAGCCAGTTGCGGCCCGGTCGGTGATCTCCAGCGCCTCATCGATCAGCCGGAAGCCTTCCGCGAGCTGTTCTTCGTTGATGATCAGCGGCGGGATGATCAAGAGCGTGTGCCAGTGGGTGTAGAGAAACAGTCCCCGGTCGAGCAAGTGCTTGCGCACGGCCTCCATCTCGGGGCTGGAGGAGTTGAAAGGCGCCATCGGTTCACGTGTCGTGCGATCGCGTACCAACTCAATCACCCCGAACAAGCCGATCGAGCGGACGTCACCAACCGAGGGGTGGGCCTCACCCAGATTCTTCAAGTGCGCCGCCAAGACCGGCCCCATCGCCCGGGCATGCTCCACCAGTCCGTCTTCCTGCATCACCCGGATGTTGGCGATGGCCGCTGCCAACGAGAGCGGATGGCCATTATAGGTAAGGCCGCTCTGGTAGACGCGGTCGTTGAAGAATCCGGCGATCTTCTCCGGCATGGCAACCGCGCCCAGGGGCGCGTAGCCAGAGGTCAGACCCTTGGCCATGGTCATCAGGTCAGGGACCACGCCCCAATGGTCCACCGCGAACCAGGCGCCCGTCCGACCGAACCCGCTCATCACCTCGTCGCAGATCAGCAGGATACCGTGCCGGTCACAGATCGCCCGCACGCCTGGCAGGTATCCTTCGGGAGGGACGATGATGCCATTGGTGCCGGTGACCGGCTCGATCATCACCGCCGCAATGGTCTGCGGGCCCTCCAGCTGGATGATCTCCTCAAGATGATTGAGGTAATCCTGGGTGAACTCGGATTCGGGAAGGTCGGGGTTGGTCCGGTGGAAGGTGGAGCGGTAGCGGTAGGGGTCGAGGAAATGGACCACGCCGGCCATGAGAGATGGCTCCCAAGCCCAGCGCCTGGGGTCGCCGGTGACGGCCATCGCCCCTGCCGTAGCCCCGTGGTAAGAACGGTAGCGGGCGAGGATCTTATGGCGGCCGGTGTAGGCCCGGGCGAGCTTGATGGCGTTCTCGTTCGCCTCTGCCCCGCCGAGGGTATAGAGGAACTTGCTCAAGCCCCCCGGGGTGATCTCCGAAAGCAGCTTACCCAGGAGCGCCCTAGGCTTGGTCGCCATGCCCGGGCCGGCGAAGACGAGTTCGTGCGCCTGCTCCGTGATGGCCTCAATCACCCGAGGGTCGCCGTGGCCAATATTGGAGCACATGACCATTGAGTTGAAGTCGAGGTAACGCCTGCCAATCACGTCCCAGAAGTAGACGCCCTCTGCCCGGCTCACCGGAATGGGACGGACCTTGGCCTGAGCCGACCAGGTCCAGAAGTTGTGCTTGAGCGAGAGGGGAAGGATCTCATCGGGGGAGAGCTCAGGGATCAGACTCATAGCCACCTTATCCTGCCGAACGACCTCGTGCCGAGAAAGACCAGGGGTGCGCCTATACGGTCGACGCGGGTCTTCAACGACTCTCGAGCCGAGCGAACGGAAAGGCTCGCGCACAAAGCCAGGTCCGGCAACGGCCGGCCATCTAGAGGATCTCCGCTCCTGGCCGGCGCTCCAGGAAACGGCCCATCCCGGGCCGGCCGAGCCACCTCTCACCGTCAACGATCATGTGACCGCGCAAGAAGACCTTTTCCGGGAAGCCGGTGAGCTCCCAGCCCTCATACAGACTGTAGTCGGTCCGATGATGGGCATGGGCAACGCCGTATGTCAGGCGCCGGTTGGGGTCCCACAGGACGATATCGGCGTCGGAGCCGGCAAGCAGGGCCCCCTTGCGGGGGTAGAGGCCGAACGCCTTGGCCGGGTTCGTGGCCGTGAGCGCGACGAATTGGCTGGGTGTAATCCGGCCCGTGCCGACGCCGTACGACCACAGGATTGGCAGCCGGTCACCCACGCCGGGCAGGCCGTTGGGAATCTTGGTGAAGTCGCCCGCGCCCAACTCCTTGCCGGGGATGGCCACCTTCTGCCCTTCGTACTCGATGGGGCGGGTGCCGTCGAAGAAGAACGGGCAGTGATCGGTGCCCATGGTCTGGATCACGCCCTCGGAAAGCGCCCGCCACAGGGCAGCGTTGTCCTCGGCAGTGCGCATCGGTGGCGAGCAGACCCACTTGGCGCCGTCAGGCCGACGCAGGTTGTCGATGGTGAAGAAGAGGTACGGCGGGCAGGTTTCGCCCATCACAGGCAGGCCCCGGTCACGGGCATAGCGGAGCTGATCCACTTCGCCAGCCACGTTCATGTGAACGAGATACAGCGCCGCCCCGGTCTCGGCCGCGAGGGCAATGCCGCGCAGGGCGCTCTCGACGGCCCCCCAGGCGGGGCGGGTGAGGGCATGCCACTCAGGCGAAGTATGGCCAGCCGCCAGCGCCTCCGCCGTCAGCAAGTCGATCATGTCGCCGTTCTCGGCGTGGAGCATCGCCAGCAGGCCGTGCTTGGCCGCCACGCGCAGGACCTGGAAGATCTCCCCATCCTGGAGACGGAGGCGGCCATTGTAGGCTGTGAAGACCTTGAGGGAAGTGATGCCCTCGTCAGCGAGCCCCGGGATCTCCTCCAGGACGCCCCGGTCGAGGCGGGTGACGTTCATGTGCAGGCCGAAGTCGACGGCAGCCTTGGGGTCGGCCTTGGCCCGCCATGCCTCCACCCCTGCCTGCAGCGGGCCCGCCTCCGGCTGGGGGACGAAATCCAGCACAGTTGTCGTCCCGCCAAAAGCCGCGGCCTTGAGGCCGGTGTAGTGATCATCCGAAGACACCGTGCCGAACATCGGCAGGTCGAGGTGGACATGGGGGTCGACACCGCCAGGCAGCACCAGCTTGCCAGAGGCAACGATGACCGCGGCGCCCTCGGCCTTCAGATTCTGGCCGATGGCTGCAATCGTCTCACCTTCGATCAGAATATCGGCCGGGGAGGCATCGACTGCGGTGATCAGCGTTCCGCCCCGGATGAGTGTCTTCGTCATCGACGGAGCCCTCTTGGCCGGGGATTATACCGGACGATGGACCATAGACGATGGACGATAGACGATGGTCTGCGGTCCGTGGTCTGTCGTCTGTGGTCCGTCGTCCGTGGTCCATGGTCTATCGTCCATCGTCCGTCGTCCGCTCGCGCAGCAGCCGCCACAACCGGTCTTGCTCCTGCGAGGGCGGCACCGTCAGGTCCTTGACATCGATTGCGGAGAGGAGGCGGGCGCCTGTCGTGTAGAGGAAGACAATCCGGCGCCAGCGGCGAGCGGCGATCGGCCGCGGCAGAGGCTCGACCGGCCCGAGCTGGACCTTGTAGTACGGCTCATCCACCGCCGGATGGTCGGGTTCGTCGCGCAGGATGTCGCCCCGCGTGGTCAGTTCGTAACCGCGGACAGGGGCAACGTAGCGGACGGCGTGTTTTTCCTCCCCAAAGACCCCCGTCTGGTAGAAGGCGATCCAATCCACGCGAATCGTTTTGGGAGCCGTACGGAGCGGGATGCGATACCAGCCCAGAACACGGGCGATCTCCAGATCACGCCGCGTCCGGAGAACAGCGACAAGCACGAGGTCTTCCGGATGAATGTCAGCCATTTCGTCCCCCTTGAGCGGATGACGGACCGCGGACGACGGACCATGGACGATGGACGATAGACGATGGTCTACGGTCTATGGTCCATGGTCTGTGGTCTGCAGTCTGTAGTCCATCGTCCGATCCTGCTACAGCTTCTTCACCAACCCGGCCTTGGCGTTGAACTCTTCGATCAGCGCATCGATCTCGGGAACCTGCTTCTGGGTGCCGGTCCAATAGTCCGGGTCGTCCCATTGGGCCAGGATCTCCGGGTACGTCCTGCCCTGCTGCTCGACCCAGGTGAAGTATTTCAAGTTGTGGATGCGGCGCTTGTCGGTCTGGCGCAGTTCCAGCAGGTTGTCCGTTGACTGCCCGTGGAGATAGCGGGCCAAGTGGGCAGCGGCGTCGGTCTCGGTGTACTCGCCGAACTCCTGGCGCATCTCCTTCAGGCGGCTGCCGTAGAGCTCCATCGAGTCGGTCAGCACGGTCAGGACGATGTCCTGCTCGCTGCAGTCGTAGTACTTGGCGAACTTGATTGCCGAAAGCATGTTCGCAATGCCCGAGAAGCCAAGCAGATTCAGGCGCTCGATGAGGGTCTCGGGAACGCCCTTCTTGGCCAGGAATGCCTTTCCGGCCGGCTCGTTGAACAAGCGCGCCAGGCTGACGACAGCGTTGTCGTCGATGGCCGTAACCAGGTCGGTGGTCTTCAAGTTGTGGATCCAGGGCACGTGCTTGTCGCCGATGCCCTCGATGCGATGCGCGCCGAAACCGTTCTCGAGCAACGTGGGGCACTGGAGCGCCTCGCTGGCGCCAACCTTGCTGGAGGGGAAGGCCTGCTTGAGGTAGTCGCCGCAGGCGAGGGTCCCGGCCGAGCCCGTCGTCAGGATGACGCCGCGGAATATGCCCCGCGGGCCCAATTCCTTCCGCAGGACCTCTTCCATGGCGTGGCCGGTGATCTCGTAGTGCCACAGGTAGTTGCCGAACTCCTCGAACTGGTTGAAGATCATCAGATCCTGGCCGGAGCTGCGCAACTCCCAACACTTGTCGAAGATCTCTTTGACGTTTGACTCGCTACCCGGGGTCGTGATCACTTCGCCGGCCACCTTGGACAGCCAATCGAAGCGTTCGCGGCTCATCCCCTCCGGCAGGATGGCGATCGAGGTGCAGCCCAGGAGCGCCGAGTCATAGGCGCCGCCGCGGCAGAAGTTGCCGGTCGAAGGCCAGACTGCCTTCTGGGTCGTCGGGTCGAACTGGCCCGTCACCAGGCGGGGCACGAGGCAGCCAAAGGCCGCTCCCACCTTGTGCGCGCCCGTAGGGAACCACTTGCCGATCAGGGCAATGAGGCGGGCGTGGACGCCTGTCAGGTTCTTGGGGAATTCCAGGTAGTTGACCCCGTCGAAGCCTCCGCCAGAGGCCACTGGTTCATTCATCCATGTGATGCGGAACAGGTTGCGGGGGTTGAGGTCCCAGAGGCCGATCCCAGGCAACTCCTCTTTGACCCTGGAGGGGATACGGCTCGGGTCCCTCATCTGGGCGAAGGTCGGGATGATGATGTTCCGCTCCCGTACCCGCTTGACGGCGCGCTCCAGCCTTTCTTTCTCAATCATGAGGTCGATCATTGTCTTCCTTTTCTGCCTGCAACGTTGGGAAACCTGTGTGGAACGGTGACTGCCACGGTTCCCGATGGAAATGGTCCAGATCCTACGGCATTCGTCTCTTGAGCCGCCGCCTAGCCCCTGCCCTTGTCAGGGTGTGGCGAAGGGGGGCCTCGTCGCAGGATATACAGGGGTCGGCCCTTCGCCTCGTCGTACAGCCGCCCGATGTACTCGCCCAGAATCCCGAGCGAGATGAGTTGGACGCCCCCCAGGAAGAGCACGGCAATCAGCGTCGTGGCTTGGCCCGTGAAGGCCCGGCTGCCCAGCAACCGCAGGATGATCACCACCGGAATCGCTAGGGCGCTGACGCCAGCGCTGACGAAACCCAGATAGGTCGCAATCTGCAGAGGGAAATAGGAGAAGCCCGTAACGGCGTTCAACGCCAGGCGCAGCATCTTGCGGAACGGGTACTTCGTCGTTCCTGTGAACCTGGCCGCCCGCTTGTAGAGGACGCCAGCCTGCCGGAACCCCACCCAGGATGCCATTCCCCGAAGGAATCGGTGCCGCTCTCGCATCTGATTAAGCGTATCCACCACCTGGCGATCGAGCAGCCGGAAGTCGCCGGTATCCACAGGGATCTTGACGTCGGTAATCCGGTAGATCACGCGGTAGAAGGTCGAGGCAGTGACCCTCTTGAACCAGGTCTCGCCCTCCCGCTCCTTGCGGACCGCGTAGACGACCTCATAGCCCGCCCGCCACTTGGCCACCAGCTCGGGGATGACCTCGGGCGGGTCTTGCAGGTCGGCGTCGATGACCACGACCGCCTTGCCGCGGCTGTTGTCCAGACCGGCAGTCACGGCGATTTGATGGCCGAAGTTGCGGGCGAAGTAGAGGGGACGCACATGGTCATCCTCGGCCGCCAATGCCGCCATCGCCTCCGTTGATCCATCCGTGCAGCCATCATCGATCAGGATCAGCTCCCAGGTCTCCCCCAGCCCTTCCATCACCTGGCGCACCCGTCGGTGAAGCTCGGGCAGCGAGCCTACCTCGTTGAAAACCGGCGCCACGATGGAGAACGTCACTGCCTCTGGCATTCCACTGTCTCCCGGCAAGGGCGTGCCCTGGCACGTCCCTACATTTTCCCCAGCGCCTTGCGCAGGGCTTCCAGTTTCGGCTCGATCACCGTGGCCTCGCCGGCAGCTTGCGCCGCAGAGCGCACGTCCTTCAGGCCACTCCCCGTACTCAGAACCAGAATCCGGTCTTCAGGGTCAACCTTGCCATCGGCCACTGCCTCCACCAAGCCGGCATAGGCGGCCGCGCTGGCTGGTTCGGCGAAGATGGCCGCCTTACGGCCCAGCTCGCGCATGGCGCACAGAATCTCCGCGTCGGTCACCCGGATGTAGGCTCCCCCGGTCTGGGTCGCGGCTCGCAGGCCCCGCACCCCATCGAGAGGCAGGTCGACGGAGATGCTGTCGGCAATGGTGTTCGCCCGCACAGGCGTGATGGTCTCCGTGCCGGCGGCGAACGCGTTGTAGATTGCGGCGGAGCCTTCGGATTGGACACCGAAGAGGCGCGGGGCCTTCTCGATCCACCCCAGCTCGACCAAGTCCTTGAAGCCTTTGTGCATTCCGGAGATGATGTTGCCGTCGCCGACCGAGACGAAGACGGCATCGGGCGCTATCCATTGCCGTAGGGGCACGCCATGGCGTGCCCCTACGGAGGCCGCCCATTGCTCGCAGATTTCGTAGGCCGCCGTCTTCTTGCCCTCCACCGTGAAGGGGTTGTAGCCGGTATTGCGGCAATACCAGCCGAAAGCCTGGGAGGCTTCGCGAGAGAGGACGACCGCGTCATCGTAGGTGCCATCCACGAGCAGCACCTTCGCCCCGAAGATCAGCAGCTGCACCACCTTGGCTTGAGGCGCCGTCTTGGGGACCAGGATGACGGCCGGGAGGCCGGCCGCGGCCGCCATCCCCGCCAGGGCTGCGCCGGCGTTGCCGGATGAGGCGGTCACGACCGTTTCAGCCCCGATCGCTTGCGCACGGGCCACGACGACCGCGCTGGCCCGGTCCTTGAGCGAGGCTGTCGGGTTGCGCCCCTCGTCCTTCACCCACAAGTGACGCAGTCCCAGACCTTCCGCCAGACGTGACGGCGCGAACACCGGTGTCCAGCCCACCGATCGTAGCGGCGTACCTGTATGCCCCGGATCCTGAACGGGCAACAAGGGGAGATAGCGCCAGATTGAGGCCTCGGCCGAAGCCTGGATGTCAACGGGCTCCACGCTCCGCCGAATGGCCTGATAGTCCAGCACGACATCCAGGTTTCCACCGTCGGCCGGGCATTGGTAGGTCAGTTCCTCGAGCCCATACTCGTTGCCACAGACCGAACAGCAGTAGCCCAGGAACGAACCCATGCAACTCACCTCTTCGCCCGTGCACCGGCTCCGAACCGGCCCGCAGCCGGTGCAGGGACAGCTTCACTCTCTACGGGTGCGGCCATCGCTGGCCAGGTCAGCGGGCTGCTCAGCTCACCAGAACATCCACGAACCTGGGCGGCTGGCCTGGCAGGAGTTGCACGTACCCACGGTTGGAGAGATGAAGTTCGGGCAGGACGATCAGCGAAAGCAGGCTGATGGTCATCTCGACCGAATCCGCCGTGCAGCCTGCCTCGCGGATTGCCTCCTCGACCTTGCGGAGCTGGTCGGCGACCACCGCCGCCGGCTCGAGCGACATCAACCCGGCGAGCGGCAGGGGCAGAGCAGCCCGCACCTTGCCGTCGATGGCAACGACCATGCCGCCTCCGATCCGGATCAGTTCGTTGGCGGCGACGGCCATCTCCTCGTCGGCGGTGCCGATCACCATCAGGTTATGGCAGTCGTGCGCCACGGTTGAGCCGAAGGCTACGTGAGGTCTGAACGAGAGGCCGGTGACGAACCCAAGACCCTTGGTGCCGGAGAGACCCTCTTTCGGCTCATGACGGTAGAAGACGGCCACCTTTGCCAGATCGCGCCCGGCGTCCGCCTGGAGGGCGCCCTCCACGGGCTTGAGCTCGACTTGCTCCTCCTGAGTGTGTACGTATCCGGGAAAGACTCTCATCACCCGCACTTTGGCGGGCCCGCCCGAATGCGGCACACGAAAGTCAGCGGCCTCGACCGGGTCCACGTGCATGGATTTCACAGCCCAGTCCGGGTATTTGTAGGGCCGGATGTCGACCACAAGCTTGCCGTTCTCAGCCACGAGCACCCCGTCGGAGTAGACCTGGTCAACTTTGACCTTGACCAGGTCGCTCACCAGGAGGATGTCCGCTGCACGGCCAGGCGAGACGGTGCCGATCCAGCGCGACTTCTCCAGCATCTGGGCCGCGTTGATCGTGACCATCTGGATGGCGGTGATAGGCGGGACTCCCTGGGCGATGGCGTCGCGCACCACGCGGCTCAGGTGCCCGTGGGAGACCAGCGTCTCCGGAGTGATGTCGTCGGTGATGAGAGTGAAGTAACGGGTGTCAATGCCAGGGTTCTCGGTGACGGCCTTGATCGTATTGGGCATATCCAGCCAAGCGGTTCCGTATCGCTGTTGTGCATAGCAGCCGAGTTCGACGCGCCGGAGCGCCTCACGGGCCGAGGTGGCCTCGTGGCAGCCGTTCATCCCGGCGGCCACGAAGGCAGGCAGGCCCTTGTCGATTTCCGGGCTGGAGTAGTGCCCGGTCAGCACGATCCCGGCGCGCAGGGAGGCAGCTGTGATGGCATGCACCCCGGGGTCGCCGTAGATCACACCCGGGAAGTTCATCTGCTCGCCCTGCAACTGGGCCCAGCCCTGCCGGTATGCTTCTGCCACCTCGGCGTCGGTGATCACGGCCCCGGCATCCTCGAACGTGGGAATGGACGGCACACAAACGGGCATGGCCACCAGCACCTTCAACGGCAAGCCCTGGGAGGCAACCGAGAAGAGCTCCACGGCCCGCAAGCCTAAGACGTTGGTGATCTCGTGATTGTCGCAGGCGATGGTGGTGGTGCCGTGGGGCAGCAGCGAGGCAGCATAGCTGCGCACGTCCACCATGCTGCTCTCCACGTGCATGTGGGTGTCGACGAATCCCGGCAGGATGTGGCGGCCTTTCGCCTCCACGACCTTGGTGTGATCTCCAACGGGGATATGAGAGGCGTCGCCCACGAAGGCGATCAGTCCGTGGCGGACGGCGATGTCGACGTCCTCCTGGATGCGTCCAACGTTGACATTCACCAGCCGGCCCTTGCGGATCACCAGGTCAGCCGGCTCTCGGCCCATGGCCGTCGCCACCATGTCCAATGTGACTTCATGCAGCGAGCGCCGCACATGGGTGTAGCCGGCGGGCTTGCTGGTACGCACAGATGGGGACATGGACACACCTCCGAAGGGTTTGTGCAGTGTTGGGGAGCGCGGCTCAAGCGTGTCAGGTGTGGCTAGGGGGTCCACCTCCGTCAGGTCACTCGCTCTCGAACGGCGTTCCCAACGAGGCAGGGGGCGAGGCCCGCAGCGAACGCAACACGCGTGCAATGATTCGCCGCGCCTCGTCCGGCAGTCCCGCCAGGGTCCGCTCCACCCACTCGGCGTTGCCGACGTTGACCAGGAGCAATGTGAGGATCATGAGCGGGAAGGGAGCCACTTGTAGTACCTGGGACGGGATGTTTGGCAAGCTGGACTGCAAGACCAATCCCAGCCACTG
>CAZEMA010000002.1:17573-41769 GCA_964513155.1 uncultured Anaerolineaceae bacterium | reverse complement strand
GGCCGCTCGCCGATCCCCCGCAGCGTGAGGCCCGGGTGGGTCCGGAAGATCCATACCCAGGCGAGGAAGATAGCCGCGAAGCTTAAGTAGACGAGCAGGTTCTGACGAAACAGGAGAGGGCCCAGGATCGGGAGCTGCTCCAGGCCCGGGACAGGGAGCGAAGGCAGGCGCGGCCCTGAAAGCCCCATGTACGGGTTCCCCACGAAGTACGCCAGATCCCGAGCCAGGAGGGCCAGGACGAAACCCACTGCCACCTGCGATTGCTTCAAGGTAATGCTAGAAAACGCAATGACGAGGGCCACAGCCGCGCCGATCACCATGCCGGCCAGGAAGCCCAGAAGCAGGCTGCCCGTGTCGACGGCCACGGCAAAAGAGCCCATGGCCGAGAGGAGGATGGTCCCGTTGACCGAGAGGTTGATGACGCCCGAGCGTTCGGTCAGCGTCTCGCCAATCGCGGCGAAGACGATGGGTGCCGCCGAAGCCAAGACGCCTGCTAACCCGACAAGGACGATTTCAGTGCTCAAGGGTCGTCTCCCTTAGGGCCTGCGGGTCATGAAGCGCTGGCGGACGCCTTCCATCGCCAGCACGAAGAGAACCAGCGTCCCTTGCATGACGCCCGAGAGCAAGGAATCCAGCCTCAGAACGAGGGGCAACTGGATGCTTCCGATGTTCAAGGCGGCGAAGAAGAAGGCGACTGGGGCGGCCCAAAGTGCCTGATAGTTGACCAGCATCGCCACCATCAGGCCAAGGAAACCGTAGCCGCTCGAGATGGCGGGGATCAAACGATGGTAGACCGCGGTCACCTGCAGGGCGCCGGCGAGGCCGGCCAGGGCACCGCACAGCAAGAAGGCGAGCATCATGTAGCCGGAGGTCGGGATGCCCATGAGGAACGCCGCCCGGGCGTTCTTGCCGACCGCCTTCAGGCGCAGGCCGAAGTGGGTGCCGTTCAAGAGCAAGTAGACAAAAGCGATACCCACCACCGCTACCACCAACGCGTGCCAGCTCAGCCTGAGATCACCGATCTGGGGAAGCCAGAGGTGCTGTGGGAAGGGCTCGGTCCCGCTCATCGAGCCCGTGCCGGGCCGCTTCCACGGACCGAAGATCAGCCATATGGTCAACGCTGTCGCGACAAAGTTCATCCCCAGTCCGCCGAAGATCTCATTGACGCCGCCGAAGGTCTTGAGCGCGCCGATGAGGGCAGCCCAGAGTGCGCCCCCGAGCGCGCCGGCGAGGATGCTCAATCCGATGACCAGGCCAGGCGAGACCGTGCTGGTCTCGAAGGTGCGCAAGGCACCTGTCGTCAGGATCGCCCCGAGGGCAATCTGACCTTCGATCCCGATGTTCCACAGCCCGGCGGTGAACGTGATCAACAACCCTGACGTGGCCAAGAGGAGCGGGGCCCAAGCCACCAGTACGTTTGCCAGGTTGCGCATCGAGCCCAGGGATCCGACAAGGATCAGGCGGTAGGCTTCCAGGGGCGGCGCGCCGGCCAGCACCAGGATGACCGTGGTGACGATGAGCGCCAGGAGGACGGCAGCGAGACGAAAGCCCACGCCCGCCCAGCGAGTGCCATCGTTCAAGGGACGCGCTCCTGGTCAAAGGTATCCCAACCCGCGCCTCCGATCAGTTGGCCGAGGTGGTCCACGGTCGTCGCCGAGGCGCCGAGCGGCCGGGAGACCCTTCCGCCAAAGAAGACAAGGATTCGATCACTGTAGAGCAGGATTTCCTCCAGATCCGAAGAGATGAAGATGATGGCCGTGCCTTGCAGGCGCCGTTCTCGCAGCTTTCCCCACATCCAGACGACGGACTCGATGTCGAGGCCCCGCGTCGGATGCTCCATGAGGAGCAGCGAAAGCGGCGACTTCAGGAGCGCTAGCAGGGCCCGCTGCTGGTTGCCGCCGGAGAGCGATTCGACGGTGGACTCCGGCTGGCCGTGGATGTTGAAGTCAGAGATTCGCCCCTCGGCGAGGCCGTGACAGGCGCGCTGGTCGATCAGCAAGCCCCGGCCCTCCTGGGCCAGCGTGAAGTGCTCGGTCAGGGTGAGCCCGGAGATCAGGCCTTCCTCCAGGCGAGAGCCCGGCAGATAGGCAATCCCCTGGCGCAGGAAGGCGCGGTAACCCTTGCCGGTCAGATCGCGCCCGCGGATGCGGATGCGTCCGGAGACAGGTCGGGTTAGGCCGGCGCAGGCCCGCAGAAACAGTCGCTGGCCGCTGCCTTCCATACCCGCTAGGCCGATCACCTCGCCAGAGCGCACCTGGAGGTTGACATCTGAGACGCGCAGCCGGTGGCCCTCCACGCTGACGCCACCTAGCTCGAGTGTCGGCGCGCCGACCTCGGCCGGCCGCCGCCCACCAAGCGATATCATCTTGCCGAACATCATCTCCACCAGCTGATCGGTGTGAAACGGTGGCTCTGCCTCACCGACCAGTTGCCCGCTGCGCAGCACCGCCGCGTGGTCACAGAGCTCCTCCACCTCTTCCAGCTTGTGGGAGACGAAGATCACCGTCTTCCCCTGTTCGGCCAGCCGCCGCAGCGCGGCGAAGAGCTTCTCCTTCTGGAGAGCGCTGATGCCGGTGGTAGGCTCGTCCAGGATCAGGGCATTCACACCGAGCCATAGCAGCCTCAGGATCTCGAGCTGCTGCCGCTCCCCGACGGTAAGCGCCTCGACATAGGCCTCCGGTTCGATAGAGAAGTCGAAGCGCTCTTCCAGGTCGAGGAGTGCCTGCACGGCCGCGTTCTTTCTGGGGAAGAGCCCACTCGGGTGACCGCTCAGGAAGCTGTCGATCACCCGCATCGGCGGAAAGTCCAGCGGGTCCTGATGAAGCATCCCGATGCCATTGCGGATGGCGTCCGAAGGGGTCTGGATGGAGGCATCGTGACCATCGAGCAGGATTCGTCCTCCGTCGGCATGGATGGATCCGGAGAGAATCTTCATCAGCGTGCTCTTCCCGGCACCATTCTCGCCCAGGATGCCCATAATCGTGCCGGGAGGGATGGTCAGGCAGATGCCTTCATTGGCATGGACCGGACCGAACGACTTGTGGATCTCCTGGAGTTCGATCTTCATCCTGTCCTTCTGCATTTGGGGGAAGGCGTGATCCGCCTTCCCCCAAGATACTGACGCGCAGTCTACTGTGGTGGTACGCTCTGGCCTTCCATGCCTTCCAGGAGCTGAGGCAGGTACCAGATCTGCTGGTCGGTGGCAACTTGGCCGTCCGTCAGATAGACGGTGCCGTCCTGCAGGTTGATCGGGCCGGTCCACAGATTCAGGCCACCGGCCAATAGAGCGATGAACTGGTCCAGTTTGGCCGAGGCCTCTGCGCTCAGGCCAGGGCCCTGGACGAAGCCGGTGTAGGAGGTGTCGAGGTTGTTGATGTCGGTCCAATCCGGGCCGAGCCACTCGAAGGCGGGCGCGAAGGTCCCATCGATGGCAGCCTGGATGTACCGCAGGTAGAACGGCCGCCAATTGAAGTAGGCGGCCCCGAGGCAGACCTCCGGCGCTTCATCGCATCCGCGTTCGTAGTCGTAGGCGACATCGAAGACCGGGTTACCCGCCTCGGTAATCCTGCGAGCCTCGATCAGGCCTTCGGTGGTGTCGATGCCGGAGATGACAACATCGTAGCCGCCGTTGTAGAAGGTGTCAGCCACCTGAGTCGGATCGGCGGTGAAGCCAGGGATGTTGAACCAGAATCCGATCCACACAACGCTGAACTCGAGATCTGCCGGATCACGGCCCAGGATCTCAGTCCAGCAGTAGCGGGCGCCGAGGTAAGCCGAGGCGGCTAGGCGGCGGGTCTCGTCGTTGATGAGGGGTCCGAGGTATCCGATCCTGCCGGTCTGGGTGGTCAGGGCGGCGGCGCAGCCGGCGATGTGCTTGGCGTCCTCCGCCCTCGGCATGACATTGACCATGTTGGGCAGGCCGACGTAGTTCATGCCCTCAGCCCAGGCCACGTCGCCGGAGGCATGGATGACCGGGATCTCGGGGTGGGCGGTGGCGAACTCGGTGGCGCCGTCCTTCATGTCATCCGAGCTGAAGATGATCAGTTGGGCACCCTGCGCCAGGAGGTCCTCGGCGAGCTGGGCCGGCGTGGTGCCGGGCCGATCGGAGGTGTTGACCTTGTCAATGTAGATCATTCGGGCGCCGGGGATATGCTCCTCGACGTACAGGCCAGCCTCATAGTGGGCCTGGCTCCAGCCGTGGTCATTGTACGGCCCGACCATCAGCAGGCCGAAGACGAACTCCTGGGGCGGCACGGCGGTCGGTGGAGGCGCCTGGGTCGGCGGTGGCGCCTGGGTCGGCGGTGCCTGTGTCTCCGGGGCGGCGCTAGGCGTCGCTGCGGGACCGCATGCCGCGACGATCATGGCGGTCATCACGAGCAAGGCGGCGACGCGCCACATTCTATTCCTAGACATCTCAAACTCCTCCTAATCAGAAACGGCTTAGGCTCAACAGTCATCCAGATTGCCTTGCTCCTGTCGGATTGACCACCTCCTTTCGTCGGGAGATCCCCACATCAGGGCTCGATGTACGTCCCTGTCTCGCCCTTCAGGGCGCGCTCAATGTTCTGCGGATTGGTGATCAGAGCTTTCTTTCCACCCTGCTCCAGATAGTTGAGGATGGCCCGAATCTTCGGCTCCATGCTGCCCTTGGCGAAGTGCCCCTCGGCCAGGTACTTCTTGGCCTCCGGCAGCGTCATCCGGTCCAGCCACTGCTGGTTCGGCTTGTTGTAGTTCAGAGCCACCTTCTCCACGGCAGTGGTGATCAGGAACAGATCGGCCTTGATGCTCGAGGCCAGGATGGCGGCTCCGAAGTCCTTGTCGATCACGGCCTCGACGCCAACGAGGTTCCCTTGCCCATCCTCGACCACTGGGATCCCGCCGCCACCGACGCTGATGACGACGAACCCCTGTCGGATCAAGGACTCAATCGCCTCGGTCTCAATGATGCGGATCGGAAGGGGCGAGGGCACGACCCGCCGCCAGCCCCGGCCGGCGTCCTCGACGACGGCCCACTTGTCTTCCTGGCGGTGCCTGACCGCTGTGGGCTCGTCCATGAATGACCCGATCGGTTTGGAAGGGTTCCGGAACGCCGGGTCATTGCGGTCGACCAGCGTCTGGGTGACAACCGTCGCCGCCTGCTTCTTAATCCCCCGCTTGCGGAACTCATTGTACAACGCTTGCTGAAACATGTAGCCAATGGCGCCTTGGGTATCGGCGCCGCAGAAGTCGAGCGGAACGGGATGCAGTTCATGCAGCGCCAGCTCCACCCGGCGAAGGATGAACCCGACCTGGGGTCCGTTGCCATGCGTAATGACCACATCCCATCCGGCCTCAATCATCCCAGCGATGTGGACCATCGATTCCGCCCCGGCCGCATACTGGTCCGGGACCGTCTGGTGGGCCTTGTCCTTGATCAGGGAGTTGCCGCCAACGGCGACGACCGCAACCTTCTTCTCGCTCTTCTTGGCCATGGGTTCGTCTCTCCGGCCTAGCCCATCGTCAGCGCCATGACGGCTTTCTGGACGTGCATCCGGTTCTCGGCTTCGTCGTAGACGACGCTCTGGGCGCTGTCGATCACGCCGTCGGTGACCTCGATGTTGCGGTCCGCCGGCAGAGGGTGCATGTAGATCGCCTCCGGCTTGGCCAGCTTCATCTTGCGCTCGTCCGTGATCCAGGACTTGTACTTCTGGATGATTCGAGCCCCTTCCTCCTGGTCGGTCGTCGTCAGCATCGCCCCCCAGGACTTGGCGTAGAGGATGTCTGCGTCTTTGAAAGCCTCTTCCATGCTCTCGGTGACCTCGAAGCCGGTGCCGTACTTGCGGGCCTGCTCCCGCGCCTGGTCCATAACCTCCGGCATGAGCTTGAACTCGGGCGGGTGTGCCAGCACCACGTCAAGCCCAAAGCGCGGCATCTGCAGGACGAGCGACTGGGGGACCGAGATCGGCTTCTGGTAGGAGGCGGCGTAGGCCCAAGAGACGACCATCTTCTTTCGGCGCAGATCGCGGCCCTTCTTCTCGATGACCGTCATCAGGTCCGCTAGGATCTGGAACGGATGGTAGACCTCGCACTGCATGTTGAGGACGGGGACGCGGGCGTGCTTGGCGACCTCATTCAGGTAGCGGTTGCCGATGCCCCAGTCGACATGCCGGATGGCGATGCCGTCGAAGTAGCGACCAAAGATCTCGCCGATCTCTTTGGGCGTATCGCCGTGGGCAATCTGAGTGGTCCTGGACTCGATGAAGGCCGCGTGCCCACCGAGCTGGGCCATGCCGGCCTCGAACGATCCCCGGGTGCGCGTGCTGCTGAAGAAGAACAGCATCGCCAGCACTTTGTCGCGCAGGTAGGCGTGTGGCTCGCCCAGGGCGCGCTTGCGCTTCAGATCAAAGGCCACATCCAAGACGGTCTCGACCTCTTCCCGGCTGAAATCCAGATCGCCGATCAGGTCCCTGCCGCGCAGATCCGTTTGCATGACTGGGCTATCTCCCTTTTGCAGATGTCGGTGCCGGCGACCGGTCGTTGTCTCCGGCCTCTTGCGACCGAGCCGGTCGACGTGGGTTCACCGATCCTCGCCGGTCTTGCGGCGCGGGTCGTCCGTCGTCCTCCTACTCCACCGCCCCCAGAACAAGGGCCAGCAGAGCCATTCGCACGACGACGCCGTTGAAGGCCTCTTCCCAGTAGCGGGCATGGCGGGTGTAGTCGACCTCTTCCAGTAGCTCGTCCATGCGGGGCAGCGAGTGCAGGATGAGGGAGTCCGGCTTGGCCTTGCGCATGAGTGCCCTGGTCACCTGGTAGTTGGCGGGGGTCAGGCCGACGTTACCCTTGCGCTCATCGCGCGATTTGGTGTAGTCAGGCTGCACCACCGGCTCCATGTAGATGACATCGGCGTCGGCGATTGCCTTCTCGACGTGATCGACTTCGCGGTAGTTCAGATTGAGGGCATCGAGCTCCTCCTTGAACTCCGGCAAGAGCGACATCTCCGGCGGGGCGATGTAGGTGGCCCGGATGTCGAACTGCGTCATGGCGTAGGAGATCGAGTGCATGGTGCGCATGCGCATGTCGCCGATCAGCAGGAAGTGGAGGCCGTCGAGCCTGCCCTTCTCCTTCCAGATCGTGTACATGTCGGTCAGCACCTGGGTGGGATGCTCGCCCCATCCGTCACCGGCGTTGATCACCGGTACGCTGGCCCAGCGGGCGGCCTCGGCAGGCGCGCCCTGCTGGAAGTGGCGCATGACAATCACGTCGCCGTAGAACTCGAGCATGTGCACCGTGTCCTTGATCGACTCCTGGTAGAAGTCCCCGGCGCGGGTCATCTTGGCATCGGAGAAACCCGTCACGTGACCCCCCAGGCGGTGCATGGCCGCCTCGTGGGCCAGCCGGGTGCGCGTGCTCGGCTGGTAGAACGCCGTGACCAGAGTCTTCTCCTTGAGGAGGTCACCGTTGCGCCGATCGCGTGCCATCGGCGCCAGCTGGTCGGCGATCTCGAAAACCCGGAAGTACTCCGACCGCTCGAAACCTTTCAACGAAAGGATGTCACGTCCTGCGAAACTTCTCATCGTTTCCTCTCCTAAGGCTCATCGAATGAGTGCATTCCGGCGCCGCCTGAAGTGGCAACGGCATGCGCCTTACGCAACTGCGGTCCTGGCCCTCCCCAGGCCATTCGCCGAGCGTCCTACCCGTCGCAGGATGTGGAAGCGGAACGTACCAGGCAGGAAGTAGCTGAAGGAGTGATCCACAACCCTGCCGACCTGGCTGTACAGGAATGCCTCAAAGCAGAGAAGGACGTCCCCCCGCTGGATGTTCAGGCGACGGGCGATCGGGGCCGGCGCGGACACGGCAGTGACCTCCGTGCGCGAGACGCCCAAAGGGGGCTCGCCTCGCGCCTGCAGTAGATCCAGCACCGATCCGCTGAACCCCTCTTGCAGCGCCTCGGCCGGGAGCAAGTCACAAGGAACCTGGTCGACCAGGTAGGCAACTGGTCGACCATCGGCGGCGATGACCCGTGTCACCTCCCGCAGCGGAACGCCGAGGGCGATGCCGAAGAGCTGCCTTTCCTCCTCACCGGCCTGATGCTCCAGGACAGAGAGATCTCCCATTTCGATCTGGAGACCGCTACGCGCCGCCAGCGTCTCGATGCTCTCCAGCGACTCGAGACCGGTTTCAATGACGGGCACCGTGCCCCGGACACGGGTCCCGACGCCCTGCCGGCGCACGACCATCCCTCGCTCTTCAAAGGAGCGCATGGCCTCGCGCAGGGTCGCCCGTGAGACCCCAAGCTGCTTGGCCAGCGCCGGCTCCGAAGGAAGGAAGGCGCCCTCCGGCGTTTGAGCCAGGATCGCCGCCAAGGCTTCCGCGGCGCGCTGGTACAACGGCCGGCGCGGCTCGCCGCGACTTGCGCTACGTCGCCCCATCGCTTAGACCATCCCTGCCACCGGGAGAACCTGGTTTCCGGCTGGTTCTCGTCTCAAGCCATTTCCTCCAACACCGAAATCACCTTGAACTGGTGAACGTCGATCAGGCCCTTGTCGGAGATCCGGAGCTCGGGGATCACCACCAGCGCCAGCAGGCTGAGCTGCATGTTGGCGTTGTTGAGGTGACACCCACACTCACCCAGAGCCTCCAGGACCCGGCCCGCTTTGCGGGCTACGACCTCGGCGGGCTCATCCGACATCAAGCCCGCGATGGGAAGCTCGACCAGTGCGTTCACCTCCCCGTTCCGGACGACAACCTGGCCGCCGCCGACCCGCGCCAGCTCATTGGCAGCCACGGCCATCGAATGCTCGTCGGTCCCGACGAGGAGCATCTGGTGAGCATCGTGGGCCACCGTCGAGCCAATGGCGCAGGGGACATTGAGGCCGAAGCCCTGCACCAACCCGACCCGCACCTCACCCGTGCCCCGATGCCGCTCAACCAGGGCCACCTTCGCCAGGTCACGGGCCATGTCCACAGGCACACGGCCGTCAACAGCCTCCAGCATCACCTGCAGGTGGCGTGTCGGCGCTTGATTCTCGATCACCCCGATGACATGCGCCCGCAGTGGGCCGCGGTTGCTCGTGGGCAATTCGAAGTCCGCCGCAGTAAGCGGGCGTGGCAGATTCACCGATGTCCGCACTTCCGGGGGATAAGGGAAGGCCGGCAGTGCGATGAGCAGTATGCCCGCCTCGGCGGCCACCTTGCCACGACAGATGACCGTGTCGACCGTCAGGTTCGGCAGATCGTTGACGAGCAGAATATCCGCGTAGCGACCTGGGGCAATCTGGCCGACTTCCCGCGCTACGCCGAAGTGCTCGGCCGTGTTTAGCGTCGCCATTTGGATCGCCGTCATCGGCGCCGCGCCCTGGGCAATGGCGAACCGCACCACCCGATCCATATGGCCCTCGCCTACCAACGTCCCCGAGTGGCTGTCATCGGTAACCAGGATGAAGTGCCGAGGATCAAGCCCGAGTTGCGTAATGGCTTTGATTTGGGCAGCCACATCGTGCCAGGCCGAGCCCTGGCGAAGCATGACCTTCATGCCTTGCCGCGCCCGGGCCACCGCATCCTCGAGTCGGGTGCCCTCATGGTCGTCTTCGGGCCCGCCGGCGACGTAGCTGTGGAACGGCAGCCCCAGGTCGGGGGAGGCGTAGTGTCCGCCGATGACCCTGCCCACAGCCCGGGCCTCGGCCATCTCGGCATGAGCCATGAGGTCCCCGTCCAACACGCCCGGGAAGTTCATCATCTCGCCCAGGCCGATCACGCCCGGCCAGGTCACGGCCTCAGCGACATCGGCCGGCCCGATCACCGCGGCTGGCGTCTCCAGCCCGGGCACCGAGGGGACGCAAGACGGCACCTGTACCCAGACGTGGACAGGCTGCAGCGATGCCTCGTCCACCATCATGCGCACGCCTTTCATGCCGAATACATTGGCGATCTCGTGCGGATCGACGAACATGCCCGTCGTCCCGTGCGGCAGGACCGCCGCAACGAATCCCGTCACGGTCAACATGCCGGATTCGACGTGCATGTGGCCATCTAATAGGCCCGGGACGAGGTAGCGGCCTTTCGCCTCAATGAGGCGCGTCCCCGGTCCAATGGCATGGCGCGCCTCCGGACCAACATAAGCGATGCGCTCGCCCAGGATGGCCACGTCCGTTTCGGGGACGATCTCGCCGGTCTGGACACAGACCCAGCGCCCACGCCGGACGACCAAATCCGCCGGGGCCCTCCCGGAGGCCACAGCCACCAGGCCCTGCGTGATCTCGCTCCATCGCTCAGCGCTCAGGGCTGAGCCCCGGCTGCTTCTCTTCCACGCCTCTCGATGCGTCTCAGAGTCTTTGCGGCTGTGGCGAGGATGCCCTGCTCGGTTCATCACGTACTCGGGAATCTCGGCTGTACGAGGTGGTTGCCCACTCGCGGGAGCGCGCCCTTGTCTACGGAAGGCTTTGTTGCAGTGCGCGCCGCAGACCGGGGGGTCCGAAGTGCCAGGCCCGTTTCCGGATATGCATCTGAGTCTAGCACTGCCGTGCCCCCACGTCAATTGTCAGACAAAGTGTGAGCTGACAGAGAAGGCGCCGCAGAGGCCAAAATGGGTCTGGCAGAGGGGAGCTGTTGATGCCCGCCAGTTTATGGGATCGCATCGGTGGAGGCAGCGGAGCGCTCCAGACCGTGCCGGTGCGGTCGCAGGCCATGGCCACACAGGGGGCCGAGAGGGCATGCGTCGGGGCGGGCCGGGGATGCGCCCCTACCTTCATCAACAAGCTCATCCGGGTTCCGGATCGCCTGCCTTTCGAAGATGGGGTCCAGCAGGGTGATGGGAAACCGCCTCGTCCGGAGAAGAGAACCGTATATGAGGTGGTTGGGGCTTCGCCCCAACCACCTCACATACGAATCCCGTTCAGGAAGCAGGGCTCTCTCATCACACTCCTAGGGAACGGCCCGCTGGGCCGCACGCAGCGTGTTCTGGAGCAACAGGGCGATGGTCATCGGGCCCACGCCGCCTGGAACCGGCGAGATCGCACCGGCAACCTCCACCGCCTCGTCATAGGCCACGTCGCCCACCAGCCGGTAGCCGGACTTCTTGGTCGCGTCTTCCTTGCGGTTGATCCCGACGTCAATGACGTAGGCCCCCGGCTTGATCCAGTCGCCCTTCACCATCTCGGTCTTGCCGATGGCGGCGATCAGGATGTCGGCCTCGCGGCAGACCGCTGCCAGGTCCTTTGTGCGGGAGTGGCAGATCGTGACGGTGGCGTCCTCCTTGACGAGGAGCAGCGCGGCGGGCATGCCCACAATGTTGGAGCGACCGAGAACGACGGCCCTGGCGCCAGAAAGCTTGGCTCCGGCCTTCTTGAGGAGAACCAGACACCCGGCAGGCGTGCAGGGGACGAACAAGGGCTCGCGCCCCTTCTGGGCCAGGCGGCCAATGTTCAGGGGATGGAAACCATCGACGTCCTTCTCAATGCTAATCGCCTTGAGGACACTTTCCTCGTCCAGACCGGCAGGAAGCGGCAACTGCACCAGAATGCCATGAACCTTCTTATCCTGGTTCAGCGTTCTGACGAGGCCTTCCACCTCTGCCTGCGAGGCTGTCGCCGGCAGCTCATGCGGGAAGGAGTCGATCCCCAGCTCAGCGCAGGCCTTGCGTTTGGCGCTGACGTAGGTGTGCGAGGCGGGGTTGTCGCCAACCAACACCGTCGCCAGGCCCGGCCGGGGCCCACCCGAGGAGACCAAGGCCTCCACTCCCTTGGCGACCTCCGCCCGAACTTCGGCGGCGATTTCCTTGCCATCGATGATCTTCGCGGTCATATCCTGCTCCCATCAAGAAGTGTAGGGTTGCGCGCCATGCCCCGCCAGCTGGCCTACTGCCGCCAGGTACGGCATGGATTGCTCCATCTTGCACAATCATTATCCTTCGAAAGTCCGCCCTCCGGCAAGGAAGGTACGCCCTACTTGGACTGACACCTTTCCTGTTCGGCCACGGCCCGGACGAAGATCTATGGAGGGGGGCTGGGTGGTCTCGCGAGGCCCTAGGGCCGCCAGACGGGGTCGAAGTCGATCGCCGGATCGGGCACTAGCTCAAAGTAGCTAGTGCAAGTTGACGACAGGACCGCGATGTTGTGATCGCTTCCTGTCGGCCAGGTCTCGAAGACGATCCATGTGCCGTCGATCGACCAGCGCGCCTCGGCCATCGGCTGGGCAGCACGTGGGCCCTGGCTACAAATCTGGTTCCCGATGAAACCGCTCTGTGCACCGTCGAAGAGTGCAGCCACGAGACGCGGGATACCACCGATCTGCTGTTCATACAGGATGGTCTGACCATCGTGGGACCAATCGGCATGGCTGCTTTCACGGTTCCCGCTGCGGGAGAAGGGTTGCTCCCCCTCCCCCTGGTCGGTCATGGTCCAGACAGCCTCCGTCCCCGAACGCGTGCTGGTGAACATGAGCTGCGTCCCGGTTGGCGACCACGCAGGTTGGCTGTCGTAGGCCAGGGTGGCGCTGAGGTTCGAGACGCCGGTCCCATCGACGTTCATCACGTAGATCTGCGGCCGGCCGTCCCTTTCCGACGTGAAGGCGATGCGACGCCCATCGGGAGACCAGGCCGGATCGTAGTCGCCACCCGGGGCGGTGGGTAGCGCCTCCAGCGCGGTCCCATCGGGGTTGATGAGCCACAGGCTCGATCCGGGGTAAGTATCGCGCCGCACCGGGCAGGGAGAGGTGAACACCAGGCGACCTCCATCCGGAGACCACGCGGGCTGGCAGGCTCCGTCCTGCGTGCTGGTGATCTGGATCAGGCCGGTGCCGTCCAGGTTCACCAGGAAGATCTGCGGTGGCCTCCCTGCCCTGAAGGAAGCGAAGGCGATCTGGCCCACGCCGCCCCCGGTGGGAGTGATGGCTGGGGTGGGCGTCCAGAGGATGGGTGGAGTCGGCTCCAGGCTAGGCTGGCTGGTGGGCACCTGCGTACCCCCAGCGCTGGGGCTGGGCAGGATGATGCCGGACTCCGTCGGGGTGAGCGAGCCAGGCGCCTGGGAGGCGCCGACGGCCTCGGTGGGCGTGGAGGAGGGCTGGGGAGTGGCCGATAGCCAAGCCAGCAGCCTGGCTTTGATCTCTGGGGCGGCGTACCAGGCCCCGGCGATGATCAAGATGAGGGCTGCACCACCCAAGATCCCTGCCATCCACCGGCGGGGCAGCCGCCGGCGCGCGCGCCGCCGGGGGCGCGCCACCAACGTCTTGCCGGGTGAGGTGATCGTCCGCTCCAGATACGGGTAGTTGCGGGCGACCGTAGGCTGCGAGGAGGGCGAGCCTGCCGCTAGCGCGGCGGCGAACTCGGCGACCGTCTGGAAGCGATCCTCGGGCTTCACCTCCAGCGCCTTCTCGATCGCCTTGGCCGTTCCCGGCGAGATGTCTTCCACGCGTTTGCGCAGCGGGGTCAGCTCTTCCCGGCCCATCGCCCGCTCCAAGGCATCCTCCGGGATATTCGCGCTGAGCGCGGCGTACATCGTTGCCCCGAGGGAGTAGATGTCGCTGCGGGGATCTGTTCTACCGGCGCCGTATTGCTCTGGGGGCGAAAAGCCGGGGGTCATCGCCTTGGCGCCGGTCGAGGTGCTGGCCTTCTCGTCGGTCACCTTTGCCAAGCCGAAATCCACCAGTATCGCCCTGCCCTCGGGGGTAATCTTGATGTTCCCAGGCTTGATGTCCCGGTGGACGATGGAGGGCATGCGCGTGTGGAGGTAGGCCAGCGCGTCGCATGTCTCGAGGAACCAGGGCAGCGCCTCCTCCTCGCAGACCGCGCCGGAGCGCTCCAGCTTCTGGCGCAAGTCCCCGCCTTCGATGAAATCCATCACCAGGTACTGCCCCTCGCCCAGGATGACGAAGTGGTCGGTCACGCGAGGCAGGTTGGGGTGACGGAGGCTGGCCAGGATGGTCGCTTCCCTTCTGAACTGGCGGGCGAACTCCTCCGTAGTAAACAGATTCTCTTTGACGGCGACGGCCACGCCTAGGTTAATGTCAATGGCGCGGTAGACGGCGCCCATGCCGCCCAGGCCAAGGACGCTCTCGATACGATATCGGTTGTGCAGGATCGAACCAGGCTGCAACGGCATACGGGTCTCGCGCGCTCAGGTCAGTGGCTTGGAACGCGGTCAATTGTAGCAAACGGAACGGCTTTTGGCTACCGTTGGGCGCCTACGGCCGGGTTTTGTCAGGTGATTGAAAGGTGCGCGGGCAGCCTGGGCTCATATCATGGGATCGTATCGATCCGCCAGCATCACCAGCCAAAGTGAGACGCCTGCGCCGGGTTGCTGCTTCAGGACCGGACGGACCATGGCACACCGACACCAATCCCTCGCCGGCCATAGCCGGCCTCATCCCGGCCGGACAGGTTACCGGGGGATCCTGCTGGCCGCCTGTTTTGTGACTCTGGTATGCGTCGGAGCCAGCTTTGGCCTGCCCTCCGCCTCCGGGGCCAGCGACGCGGCCGCGCCGCCTCCCGCGAGCGGGCTTGTTCAGGCGCTGACCTCAACCCCGATGCCCACCGCCTCGCCTCTCGAGGCGCTGGGGATGAATGCTATCCGCATCGGCTACTCCGTTGAGGGCAGGGTGCTGGAGGTCTACCAGTTTGGGACAGGTGCCTCGGCACGCATGATTGTCGCCGGAATCCATGGCAGTTCGGAGTGGAATACGATCGCTTTGGCCGAGGAGTTGATCGTCTTCCTGGCAGGCCATCGCCAATTCGTCCCCGGCACGACGACCCTCTACATCCTGCGCTCCCTCAACCCGGACGGGGAGGCTCAGCCCAGGGGCGCGACGGGCCGGCCCAACGCCCACGGCGTGGATCTCAACCGCAACTGGCCCATTAACTGGCGGCCCCAATGGCCGCGCCAGGGATGTTGGAACATCCTGCCCACCACCGGGGGACCCTATCCGACCTCAGAGCCAGAGACCGAGGCCCTCCTGGATTTCCTCACATACAACCCGGTCGAGGCACTCATCAGCTACCACAGTGCAGCCCTCGGCATCTTCCCGGGCGGCTCACCGCCCGACCCTGACTCGGAGGACCTGGCGGAGACGCTTGCCGCTGTAAGCCCTTACCCCTACCCTCCGATCGACACCGGTTGCCTGTACACCGGAATGCTAGCCGACTACGCCTCTGCCGCCGGAATCGCCGCCGTTGACCTCGAACTCAGGACGCACTGGGACACCGACTTCGAGCAGAACCTGGAGGTCCTGGAGGCGTTCCTGGCCTGGGAGCCGTGAGCCTGCGATAGGCCCGCCCAGCAGGGTGATGAGGAACCGCCTCCCCGCCCTGCCTGTGGCCACCCGGACGATGGAAGCCGCCAGATCGACCAAGGCAAGCGCCCCGGCCTAATCCGATCGACCTGCCGCCGGAATCCTCACCAGCCCCTCAGATGGGACCGGGTCCCCCTCTCGCCAGCAGCAAAAGGTCGGCAGTTGGTAGCCCGCGTCGCCGGGAAGAGCCGCTGCCAACCCCTCCCCTTCCCGAGTCGACAGGATGGTAGTATTATGAGATAAGGCAACTGTTCGAAAGGCTAATAAAATGAGTGAGCCACCGCAAGCATGCGCCCGCGAGATTCTGGAGACCGTGCCACTGATCATGCAAGCCATCCGCAGGGAGATGCGCGCCCAGCGCGAATCTGCCAGTCTCTCCCTGCCCCAGTTCCGGACATTGGTCTACCTTGAGAACCACCTGGGGGCGTCACTGGCCCAAGTCGCCGAGCACATCGGCCTGACCCCGCCTTCCATGTCCAAGATCGTCGACGGGTTGGTGGAGCAGGGTCTGGTGAGACGCCGATCACATCCCCGAGACCGCCGCCGGATCGAGCTGGGACTCACCGCCAAGGGGGATGCGGTCTGGCAATCAGCCAGGCGCGCCGTGCCCGCCCGGCTGGCGGAGACGATGAACCTGCTTTCGGCCGCTCAACAGCGCCAGGTCATTACCTGTATGCGCCTGTTGCGCCCGGTCTTCACTCCTGGCAAGCCTGCCGGAAGCAGGCCTCTCAGCAAACCCGAGAAGTGAATGCATGGGAATCCTGGAGACGAGCGCTCTCACGCGACGCTTTGGGGATCTGACGGCCGTCGACGGATTGACCCTCTCGGTAGCGGCGGGCGAAGTGTTCGGACTGCTCGGGCCCAACGGGGCGGGCAAGACGACCACCATCAAGATGCTAACGACCCTCTTGCCTCCCTCCTCGGGCAACGCCAGCGTCGCTGGCTATGACATCGTCCACCATGCCAGCGACGTCCGCAGGGTCGTCGGCTACGTGCCGCAGCTGATTTCGGCCGACGGTTCGCTAACCGGCTACGAGAACTTGAGGGTGTTCGCCAGGTTGTATGAGCTCCCGCGGCGGGAATGCACCGCACGCGTGCGCCAGGCGCTAGCCTTCATGGGCTTGACCGACGCGGCGGACAAGCTCGTGCGGGACTACTCGGGGGGCATGATCCGGCGCCTGGAGATTGCCCAGTCGACGCTTCACCGCCCACCGTTGCTGTTCTTGGATGAGCCCACGGTCGGGTTAGACCCGGGGGCCCGCCGGACCGTGTGGGAACACATCGAGATCCTCCGCCGCGAGTTCGGCATGACCATCTTCATGACGACCCACATGATGGAGGAAGCCGATAGCCTGTGTGATCGGATCGTCGTGATGCACCGCGGCCGGGTGTCCGCCATCGGGACGCCGGCTGAACTGAAAGCGAGCATTGGCCAAGAGGGCGCCACCCTAGACGAGGTCTTCATCTACTATACGGGGGACTTGCTCGAATCGGGAGGAACCTACCGTGAGACATCAAGATCCAGGCGCATCGCTCACCGCCTCGGCTAGCGGGGCCGTCCCTCGAGCGGCCAACCCAATGATCGCCGCCATCCGCTTCATCGACAAGACGCTGGTGATCGCCGAGATGGAGGCGCGCAAGCTTCGTCACGATCCCACAGAGCTCGTCACCCGCGCCGTCCAGCCTGCCTTGTGGCTGCTGGTTTTCGGCCAGGTGTTCACCCGAACCAGGGCGATTCCGACCGGTGACTTGCGGTATATCGACTTCATGGCGCCCGGGATCCTTGCCCAGAGCGTCTTGTTCATCGCCATCTTCTACGGTATCGCCATCATCTGGGAGCGAGATCTGGGCATCCTCCACAAGTTCCTGGTCAGCCCAACCCCGCGCACGGCCCTGGTGCTGGGCAAGGGCCTCTCGGCCGGGACGCGCGCCTCTGCCCAGGCCGTCATCGTCTATCTTCTGGCCGTCCTTCTGGGAGTGCGCTTGAACTGGAATCCTCTGATGCTGCTAGGGGTTCTGGTCACCATCCTCCTGGGGGCGGCCATCTTCTCGACGTTCTCCCTGATCATCGCCTGCCTGGTGAAGACTCGGGAACGTTTCATGGGCATCGGGCAGGTGCTGACCATGCCCCTCTTCTTCGCCAGCAACGCCATCTACCCCCTATCGATGATGCCCGGTTGGCTCCAGGTCGTCTCTCGAGGCAATCCCCTGACCTACGAGGTGGATGCGCTGCGCGCGATGATGCTGGCCGGAGGGACAAGCAGCTACGGGCTGGGTGTGGACTTTGCCATTCTTTTGGGCACGACCACCTGCCTGGTGCTCATCGCCGGCGGGCTATACCCGAGGGTGGTCACCTAGGCTACGAAGAAGGGACTTCGGAAGTCCTTCGGACTTCCGAAGTCCCTTCTTGGGGCATACGTCAGCGAGACTCAAATGTCGAGGTTGCGCACCTCGAGGGCGTGGGTGATGATGAAGCGGCGCCGAGGGGGGACTGCCTCACCCATCAGCATGTCGAAGGTCCGGTCGGCCGCGGCTGCGTCCTCGATCGTCACCTGCAGCAGCGTCCGGGTGGCCGGGTCCATCGTCGTCTCCCAGAGTTGTTGGGGGTTCATCTCGCCCAGCCCCTTGTAGCGCTGCAGGTTGGCCTTCTCGGCGCTCACCCCGAGCTCTTTCAACCGCCGCTCCAGGTCGCTATCGGTATAGGCATACAAGACCTTGCTCTTGTGACCAATGCGATAGAGCGGAGGCTGGGCGATGAAGAGATGACCTTCCTCGATCAGGTCGGCCATATAGCGGAAG
Organism: uncultured Anaerolineaceae bacterium; assembly: GCA_964513155.1. Classification (GTDB taxonomy): domain Bacteria; phylum Chloroflexota; class Anaerolineae; order Anaerolineales; family E44-bin32; genus DATEAV01. The sequence goes on along the minus strand of CAZEMA010000002.1, from coordinate 23,712 downwards.
AAGAAGGTCAGCAGGAGCGTCCGGATGTGGCTGCCGTCGACATCCGCATCGGTCATGATGATCACGCGCCCGTAGCGCAGGCCGGCCAGATCGAAGTTGTCTCCCACCCCCGTCCCCAGCGCGGAGATTAGCGCCTTGACCTCGTTGTTGGAGAGGATCTTGTCCAGGCGGGCCCGCTCGGTGTTGAGGATCTTGCCCCGCAAAGGCAAGATGGCCTGGAAGTGCCGGTCGCGGCCCTGCTTGGCGGAGCCGCCGGCCGAATCGCCTTCGACGATGTAGAGTTCGCACTTGCCTGGATCGCGCTCAGAGCAATCGGCGAGTTTGCCCGGCAGCGTCAGGCTTTCCAACGCGCTCTTCCGGATCACCAGGTCACGAGCCTTGCGGGCAGCGTCTCGCGCCCGGGCCGAGGTCAGGCACTTCTGCACGATGGCCTTGCCTGCCCGCGGGTTCTCCTCCAGGAATTGGCCGAAGGCCTCCCCCAGCACCTGCTGCACCATCGTCTGGACCTCGGCGTTCATGAGCTTGACCTTGGTCTGGCTCTCGAATTGTGGGTTCCGGTGCTTGATGCTGACGATGGCCGTCAGGCCCTCGCGCGTGTCGTCACCCGAGAAGTTGGGGTCGGAGTCCTTGAGCAACCCCGCTTTGCGGGCATAATCGTTGATGATGCGCGTGATGGCCGCCCGCATCCCGGTCATGTGCGTTCCGCCGTCGACGGTGTTGATCGTGTTGGCAAACGAATAGACCGATTCGGCGTAGGCATCGGTGAACTGCAGCGCCACCTCGATGCCGACCTCGTCAACTTCCTTGTCGACGTGGACCACGGGATGGAGCACCTCCCGGTTCCGATTCAGGTAGCGCACGAAGGAGGTGATGCCGCCTTCGAAGTAGAAGGTCATCTCACGCCCGTCGCGCCCGTCCGCAAGGTGGATGGTCACGCCCCGGGTGACGAAGGCCATCTCGCGGAAGCGCTGCACCAGCGTCTCAAAGCGGTAGTCGAAGTCTCCCGGGAAGATCTTGCGGTCTCGCAGAAAGGTGGTCTTGGTGCCGGTCTCGCCCTTGGGTGCCTTGCCGATCACCTTGACCGGACCGGTCGGGACACCGCGCTCGTAGCGCTGAAAGTGAACATGGGCGTCCCGTTTGACCTCGACCTCGCACCATTCTGAGAGAGCGTTGACCGCCGAAACACCCACCCCATGCAGGCCACCCGAGACCTTATAGCCGTCTCCGCCGAACTTGGCGCCTGCGTGGAGGACGGTCATCACGATTTCCAGAGCGGACTTCTTCTTGTCAGGATGCAGGTCAACCGGAATGCCCCGACCGTCGTCCTCGACAGTAACACTGCTGTCTGCCTGGATGACCACCTCGATGTTCTTGCAGACACCCGCCAGGGCCTCATCGATGGAATTGTCGACAACTTCGTACACCATGTGGTGCAGGGCCTTGATGTCTGTACCGCCGACATACATGCCTGGCCGGCGCCGGACAGCCTCCAGGCCTTCCAGCACCTGAATGTCCTTGGCTGCATAGCTCCCCTTCGACTGTGTCCCATTCTTCGCCATGATGTCCTACTCTCCAAACGCCTCAAAGACCTACTTCAGGCGGCCTGGGCGGCGGTGCCCTTCGGTCTGCGAGCAGCTGACGGACCTTGACCGTCCACTCCCTTCGACCCTGGTAGAAGGCGTAGCTCCCCACGACCAGGGTGGTGCTGACAAACGCATGACCTACCACAGCCAGCAAGCTATACCAGGAATCCTCCCCGGGCAGGCTCCAGACCCAGCTCGTCAGCCAGTTGATGCCCAGGGCAATCACGACAAAGGCGCCCGTGCTCACCATGTTCCAGCGCACGACCTGGGCACTCTCCACCAGTGACCGCAGGACACCCAGGCGGTAGCGTACGATTCCGTGGGGGCTGAACATGAAGTAGACCGCCACCCAGAAGATCAGGCTCGCCCCCGCCAGCGCCCCTACCATCCCGATCGTCGTATCCAGCGACGCCAGCAAGGTGGAGACCAGCAAGATGATGAAGACCAGGACGAATGCGGCGAGGTAGCCAGCGAAGGCCAGGACGGCCAAGCGCGCCCAAGCCGGGAGCAACGGCGACACCTCGCTCCGAGGCGCCACGAGCCTGGCCGCCCAGATATGGTACGCCGAGCCCAGGCCGACACCCACAAGCGTCAGCGCAAGCCAGAGTCCGACGAGAGCCCCCATGCCGGGCACCTCGATGCCGGCCGCCGACCCCAATGGACCGATAGCGGGCATGCGAATCGCCATGAGGCTGGGGATGCCGATCGGCAAGCTGCTCAGCGCCGCGAGCACATTCACCCGAATGGCATCTTCCTTCTGCCACAGCTGGAGCGCTTCCACGAGGTTGGCCGCCGATGGATCGACTGCCAGCTGGGAGGTCACGGTGGCAACCGCGGCTGAGAGCAAGGCGGTGATTCGTAGACGAGGGCCGAGCCAGAGCAGGGCGTCCAGGACAAGCGGCGGCAGCATCAAGGCGGGACGGGCAGCCACCCGGTCGAAGCCGGTCGTGAGAGAGGAAAGCACGCCGATCGGCGGTTCTGGCAGCTTGCCGGCGGGATAGGCCACAAATGATAATTTTACCACAGGGGCGGTCCGCCGCCCCCATCCCCGGCGCCTTCTTCCCGAGCAGCGATGTGGGTGGTGAGGGCCAGGGAAGCCGCACGGACGGGACATAACAGGTAGGACAAGCCACGGCGAGCCACCTGCCTCCGGCCGCCATCCCCCCTCCGCAGGTTTGACCCATCCGCCCGCCTCCGTTACAATCCCCGCCCAAGGAGACAGGATGACCCCTCGTATCATTGCCCTCCTCAGCGACCTCGGGACGCGCGATCCGTTCGTCGGGGTGATGAAAGGCGTCATTGCCAGGCTCGCCCCTGAAGCGCAGGTCATCGACCTGACGCACGAGATCCCCCCCGGCGACGTGCGCGAGGCCGCCTTCAGGCTGTGGCAATCGGTCCCCTACTTCCCCTCCGAGACGGTCTTCGTGGTCGTCGTCGACCCAGGCGTGGGGACTGAGCGGAGGCCGGTGGTGATTGCCTGGCCCGAGTTCACTTGCGTTGGCCCCGACAACGGGGCATTTACCTACCTCCTGGCCGCTGCAGGCCCCTATTCTGCCTACCGCCTGCACGCCCCGACCTTCCAGACGCCCAACTTGAGCAGCACCTTTCACGGTCGGGACATCTTCGCCCCGGCTGCCGCCCATCTGGTCAGCGGCGAAGAGCCTGAGAAGCTTGGTCCGCCTGCGCCGGATTTGGTCCGTTTCGCCTTGCCACGCCTGGAGCTTGTCGAAGGGCCCGCCGTTCACGGCGAGATCCTCCACGAAGACCGCTTCGGAAACCTCATCACGACCCTCGGCCACCTGCGGATCGAGGAAGAGGATATGCTGCTGGAGCCCTGGCTGCCCCATTGTGCTCCAGCCCGTCTGCCCCGGGCCGGGCTCCGTCTCCTGCTCCCCAATGGCGCACGGCTCGAGTTGAAGGCCGCCTACGCGGATGTCGCCGTCGGCGAGGCCCTGGCCTACGTGGGCAGCGATGGCTTGCTGGAGATTGGCATCAACCAGGGACGGGCGGCCGACACGCTGCCCCTCAAACCTGGCCAGGAAGTGATCCTGGGATACCAGCGAAGGACAACGGCATGAGCTCCTTTCTCATCGAAGGCGGCCATCCCTTGCGTGGGGAGGTGGTCCCGTCGGGCAACAAGAACGCCGCACTCCCCTTGCTTACCGCCTGTCTGCTGACGGATGAGCCGGTCACGTTGCACAACCTGCCGGATATCGGTGACGTGCGCACGATGCGCTGCGTACTGGAGAGCCTGGGGGTGGCAATCGAGACGGTGGACCCGCACACATGGCGCGTCCATGCCTGCCAGGTCCAAGAGACTCAACTAGACCCTAGCGCATGCCGGAAGATGCGGGCCTCGATCCTGCTGGCAGGGCCGATGGCCGCGCGCGCCGGGGGCGTCCGGCTGCCCCCGCCCGGAGGCGATGTCATCGGGCGTCGTCGGGTCGACACACACCTCCTGGCCCTGCAGGAGATGGGGGTGGGGTTTGACTACACCGACGGCGAGTTCCGGCTGGCGGCTCCTCGTCGCCTGCACGCGGCCAACATCCTGCTCGACGAAGCCAGCGTGACAGCCACGGAGAACACCGTAATGGCCGCCGTCACGGCCGAGGGTGACACGCAGATCCGCAATGCAGCCTCCGAGCCCCATGTCCAGGACCTGTGCCGCTTCCTCAACTCCCTGGGTGGCCAGATCGAGAATATCGGCTCAAATACGCTTCACATCCATGGCGTCCCGCGCCTTCACGGCGGCGAGTACTCAATCGGCCCGGACTACCTGGAGGTGGTCAGTTTCATCGGCGCGGTTGCGGTTACCAGGGGCGAGGCGCGCATTCGTCGGGCCGCGCCTGAGCACCTGGATATGGTGCGGCTGGTCCTGGGGCGGATGGGCGTGACGTGGCGGGTCGAGGGGGAAGACGTCATCGTGCCCGCAAACCAGAACCTCGAGGTTGTCCCGGATCTACGCGGGGCCATCCCTCAGATCAGTGTGATGCCTTGGCCCGCCTTCCCAACGGACCTGATGAGTATCGCCATCGTCATCGCGACCCAGTCCAAGGGGACCGTCCTCTTCCACGACTGGATGTTCGAAGGCCGGATGTTCTTCATCGACAAGCTGGTGGGGATGGGGGCGCGCATCGTGCTCTGTGATCCGCACCGATGCATTGTTCAGGGACCAAGCCAATTGGTGGGGGAGCAGATGGAGAGCCCCGATATCCGCGCCGGGTTGGCACTCGTTCTGGCCGCTCTGGCGGCGGAAGGGACCTCGCAGATCCGCAACATCGGCCAGATCGAGCGCGGTTATGAGCGCATCGACGAAAAGCTTCGGCAGTTGGGGGCTCGGATCCAGCGGCTGGATCCTTGAGCAACTCAACAAAACCAGACGGGTGGCCACGGACCACCCGTCTTCGGCGCTACGACCCTCCGTTTTCGCACGCTCAGCACAACCTCCGCCTCGTCCCTTACCGGGATGTCCTGCCGCTGAGATCCTATCCCGGCGCGGTCGCACAGATCTCCGCGGCCAGCCGCCTGTAGGCCATCGCCGCCGGGCTAGAAGGCCGGAAGGACAGGACAGGCTTTCGAGCGGCTGGCGCCATCGCCACAGCCTCATCGTCCTCGATCATCGTTTCGAACACGCGGTCCTTGAAGCCACTTCTGAACTCTTGCACGACCTTCTGGCATCGCGCCGAGTCGGGCTGGTAGAGGGTCAGGACCACGCCCAGCAGCTTCAACCCAGGGTGCGACTGCGCCCGGACCGCGTCGACCGTCTTCAGCAAGGCCTGGATCCCCTGCAGCGCGTGCTGCTGGCACTCGACCGGGATGAGCAGTTCGTCCGCTGCGGCTAGCGCGCCGAGGGTGAGGGAGCCAAGACGGGGAGGCGTGTCAATCAAGACGAACTGCGCGTGATTGGCCCCGCCTCGAAGAGCCCGGCGAAGACGCCGAGCGTGATCGTCGGACCGGGTCAGCATGTACTCCGCGGCCGTGAGATCCACGCTCGCTGGCGCCAGCCAGGTGCCGTCGACCAGCGGGCGGATGATCCCCTGCAGGTCGGTCTCGGCACGCGTGAGAAGGTCATAGGTGGTGAGGGTGAGATGGTACGGGTCAAGTCCCGAGGCTGATGTCAGCGCCGACTGGGGATCGAGGTCGATGAGGATCACCGGGTGACCGGCCTCGGCCAGGGCCGCGCCCAGGTTGATCACGGTACTGGTCTTGCCTACCCCGGTTCTTTGGTTGGCAACAGCGATGATACGGCTCACGGCGGCGAGTATAGCTAAGTGCCTCTCTCGCCGCAACCGTCCACAGGTCCTAAGCCCCCCCGCCAGTCCCTCGCTATCCCCGGCCCACCGGCCAGGACTGCCGCCAACCCGGGAACCCGGGGCGTGGCTATCCCCTCTGGCCCCGCCACCCTTGGCGTGAATCGAAACCAGTGTTCAGACCCACGCGGGCAGGATCCGCTGCGCTGACCACGGCGGATGCCAGCGGTCAGACAACAAGGCTGATGTCGGTCAACGCGGCCAGGCCAAGACGCACTCCTGCCCCGTGGTTCGTAATGCCCCCTC
>CAZEMA010000002.1:3116-17473 GCA_964513155.1 uncultured Anaerolineaceae bacterium | reverse complement strand
GGCGCGCCGGTTACGCGGCCGCCATCGGCTGACCGTGACGATGAACCAGCACGTCAAGAAGATCAACTGGAACGCCTAGCCAACCCGATGGCAGCCGCCGGGAGCCTGCGCTCATCAGCAAGCCATGACTAGCCTGGCCCTTTGGTCGCCAGGCGGAGTGACTGGGTGTGTGCCCGACCGCTCCCCCTCCAGAGGGTCGAGCCTGGGATGGGCACACCCCGCCGAGAGCATGAATCGCAGGTACCGGCTCACCAGCTCGGTCGACTTCAAGCGGGTGCGGCGTGCAGGGAAGTCTTATGCCCACCCGCTCGCTGTTTTGATTGCCTGTCCGAGCGGCTTGCCCCTCTCCCGGCTCGGTGTGACCGCCGGGAAAGCCCTGGGGAGCGCCGTCGCCCGCAACCGGGCCAAGCGCCGGCTGCGCGAGGCGGCTCGCCCCTATCTTCCGGGAGTCGTCCCCGGCTGGGACCTGGTTCTGATCGCCCGACCGGCCCTGGCTGCCGCCGACTGGGCGACCGTCTGCAGCGCAGTTGGGGGCTTGCTTGCCCGGGCACACTTGATCGAGGCCGATGACCGATCTGGTTGAACACCCCCCAATCTCGGAGCCTTCGCTGCGGGAGATACCGCTCACGCTGCGCAATCTGCCACGCCTGCCAGCTCTGGCGCTGATCCGGCTCTACCAGACGACGATTTCCCGGGCGTTGCCGCTGGATGCCTGCCGCTTCTACCCAACCTGCTCGCACTACACATACCAGGCGATTGCCCGGTACGGGCTTCTCAGAGGCGGCCTGCTGGGCCTGCATCGCATCCTGCGCTGCCAGCCCTTCAACCCCGGCGGCTTCGACCCGGTGCCATAGGAGCTCCATGCACACCTCTCCTGCTCGCGCCCCCCGCATCCGCCTTGTCGTTGGCGTCCTACTGATGGCCGGACTGCTGGCCGGCTGCTCCGGGGCCGGGACCATCGCCTCGTCCTGGCCTGGCCTGGCCGTCGATGAGACGACCGCCTACGTCGCTTTTGGCCCAGCGGTCTACGCTATCGATCTGGCCACCGGCCAGGAGCGCTGGCGCTTCCCAGCCGAACGCGACGCCAAGGTCAACTTCTACGCCCCCCCTGCCCTGACAGGGGAAGGCCATCTGATCGTGGGCGGATACGACAAGGTCGTCTATTGCCTGAGCGCCGCCGATGGGACACTAAGCTGGACATTCGATGGCTCGACCGACCGCATCGTCGGCGCGCCGGTCGTCGCTGGCGACCTGGTCCTCGTCCCCTCCGCCGACCGCCATCTCTACGCCCTGCGGCTGTCCAACGGCAGCGCCGTTTGGAGCTTCGAGACCGGGCATTCTCTTTGGGGTGCTCCGCTTGTAGACGGAGACCGGGTCTATCTGGCCTCCCTCGATCACAAGCTCTACGCGTTGGACCTGCTGACGGGGGATCTCCTGTGGAGCCAGGATCTGGGTGGGGCCACCGCCGACACGCCGACCCTGGCCGAGGGCCTGATCATGGTCGGCACCTTCGGCGACGGCTTGCATGCCCTCCAGCCCGAGACCGGCCAGCTCGCCTGGTCGGTGCCGACAGAAGGCTGGGTCTGGGCGAGCCCGGCCGTTGCAGGCCAGACGGCCATCTTTGGGGACGATGCCGGCGTGCTCTACGCCGTCAGCCCTACCGACGGGCGTGAGCTCTGGCGGCTGCAACCCGACGGCGCGATTACGGGGACGCCGGCGGTGGAAGGGGATCTGGTATTCTTTGCCACAGAGGCTGGCACGGTCTACGGCCGGCGCATCGCAAATGGCGATCCCGTTTGGCAACAGACCGTCACCGGCAAGATCTACTCCGATCCCATCCTTGCCGGCAGCTCCCTCCTCGTCGGCATTGTCGGGCAAGGCCCTCTCGTGACCGCTTTCGATCCGACCACCGGTACCATCCAGTGGTCGTTCACGCCAGCCCAATAGGCAGGTAGGACAACTATGGATGCCCTCATAATCAACCCGATGGTCAACATCCTGCTGTTGATCTATGGCTTCCTTGGACACAACTTCGGACTGGCAATCATCGCTTTCACCATTCTGATTCGCCTGATCACCTTGCCCCTAACGCTCCAGCAGCAACGAAGCACGCAGAGGATGCAGGAACTGCAGCAGGGCAAGAAGATGCAGGACCTCCAGAAGAAGTTCAAGGACGACAAGCAGAAGCTTCAGGAGGAGACGCTCAAGCTCTACAAGGAAGTAGGCTTCAACCCCTTGAGCGGCTGCCTGCCGACCTTGATCCAGTTCCCCATCATCATCGGCCTCTACCAGGCCATCATCCTGGCCCTGGCCGCCTCCCCTATCCAGCTGCTGGGGCTTTCCAGGCGCTTCTACCCGTTCATCACCTGGATGTCAAGCCTTGTGCCGCTGAACAACCGGTTCCTATGGATGAACCTGGCGCAGCCCGAGCGGCTGCCCATTGGCCCGGACTCGGTCCTCCCCGGCGTCCTGACGATTCTCGTCGTGATCACGACCTACCTGTCGTCCAAGCTGGCCACCCCGGCCTCCCCCGATGCCCAGGGCTCGCAGATGAACCAGATGATGACGCTCTACATGCCGCTTCTGCTGGGATGGTTCTCCTATTCGTTCTCCGCCGGCCTGGCGCTCTACTTCGTCGTCTCTAACCTGCTGCAGGTCGCCCAGTACGCAATCTTCGGCAAGGTGAACTGGCGCAACCTGTTCTCCCTTCGATCGCCCGCACCGGCCAAGAAGCCATAGGGACTCCGAGGATACGGGTATGCCTGAAGAGCGGACCAGCCTGGAGATCACGGCCCCCAGCGTCGCAGAGGCTCTCACCAAAGGGGCAGCCAAACTGGGGTTGCCGGAGGAGGCGCTGGAGGTTGAAATCCTGGATGAAGGGGGCAAGGGCCTGTTTGGCCTGGGCACCCGCCTGGCACGCGTGCGCCTGACCCTGCGTTCGGACCGGCCGGCAACCCCTGCACCCGCTGCCGCCGTGACGGCCGCTGTCCCGGAAGCCCAGCCGCAGGACGCAGAGCAAGCCCAGGCCGCCACCCGCGAGACGATCGCCGAACTCCTGGAACGCATGGGCATTCGCGCTTCGGTTGAAGCCCAGTGGGGAGAGTTGTCCGAACCCGGAGGGATCCAGCCACTCCTGGTCGACATCCGCGGCGATGACCTGAGCATCCTGGTCGGCCGTCGGGGGGAGACGCTGGCGGCACTCCAGTACATCACGCGTTTGATCGTCGGCAAAGAGATCGGGAGGCCGGTGGCGGTGGTGATCGATGTGGAAGGCTACCGCGCCCGGAGGGAACGCCAGCTCCGGCAGCTTGCCCGTCGAATGGCCGACCAGGCGGTCGAGGCCGGGCGCACCATGACGCTGGAACCGATGCCCGCCAACGAGCGCCGCATCATCCACCTCGAGCTGCGCGAGCATCCAGGGGTGGTGACCGAGAGCATCGGCGAGGGAGACCACCGCAAGGTCACCATCGTCCCTCGGCCGTAGCCCCCGCCGGCACGGCTCGCTCCGGCGGCCCTCGCCCCGACGGAGGCGGAGCGAGAGACCTGTCGCTGGTCCCTGAGCCTCGGTATAATCCCTTTCATGCCCAGCCTCGTGCCAACGCGGCCCGTCGAGTACCTCCTCATCGGACACATCTGCAAAGACCTGACGCCCCAGGGTCCTGTCCTGGGTGGGACTGCTGCCTATTCCGGCTTGACGGCCCGCGCCCTCGGTTTTCGCGTGGGAGTAGTGACTTCCTGCGGCCCGGATCTGGACATCAGCCCTCTGGCGAGCCTGGAGCTCGTCTGCGTGCCCAGCGAGACTTCGACGACCTTCGAGAACCGCTACGCATTCAACGGCCGGATCCAGGTGCTCCACGCTCGTGCCAGCCTTCTCAGCCCCGAGTCCGTCCCTGGCCTCTGGGGCTCGCCACAGATCGTCCACCTCGGACCGGTGGCCCAGGAAGTGGATCCAGACCTGGTCGGCCGCTTCCCGACGGCCCTCGTTTGCCTGACGCCGCAGGGATGGATGAGAGGCTGGGACAGCGAGGGCCGCGTCGACTGCATTCCCTGGGCCGAGCGGGAGCGTCTCCTTAGCGTGGCGCACGTTGCGGTGATCAGCCTCGAAGACGTTCAGGGCGACGAGGCCGCCATCGAGGAAATGGCAGAGCTCTCTCGCTTGCTGGTCGTCACCGAGGCGGCAGACGGAGCCCGAGTCTACTGGAACCGCGACCTGCGGCGCGTCCCGGCCCCGGCCGTGGCACAGGTCGACCCAACGGGATCGGGGGACATCTTCGCCGCCGCCTTCTTCACCCGGCTGTTCCAGACCCGGGACCCCTGGGAGGCCGCCCGTTTCGCCAACTTCCTGGCATCGGCTTCGATCACTCGCCGCGGGATCGCCGGCACGCCTACGCCGGCCGAGGTCGAGGCCGCCCGGCGGCAGGTGATCCCATGACGCGGACGTACGCCCTGGTGAACCAGAAAGGCGGCGTCGGCAAGACGACCACGGCGATCAATCTGGGGGCCTACCTGGCCGAGGCCGGCCGGCGCGTCCTGTTGGTAGACCTCGACCCACAGGCCAATGCTACCGCCTGCCTGGGCGTCGACCGCCATACGGTCACAACAGGCACGTATGAGACGATTCTCGGCCAGACACCCGCGGGGTCAGCCATCCTGCACAATCCCAAGCTCCAGCTCTCTCTACTGCCCTCTTCGGCATCCTTGGCAGGGGCCCAGATAGAACTGGTGGGGATGGAAGATCGCGAGAGCCTCCTCCAGCGGGCCCTGTCCCCGCTCGATGGCCGCTACGATTACGTCTTGATTGACTGCCCCCCCGCCCTCGGCCTGCTGACGATCAACGGCCTGCTGGCCGCCGCCGACGGCGTCCTGATTCCCGTCCAATGCGAATACCTGGCACTGGAGGGACTGACCAGCCTGATGGAGACGCTGCGGCGCGTACGGGCCGGGCTCTATCCCAACCTGCGAATCCGGGGGCTGATCCTGACGATGTACGACGGGCGCACGAGGCTTTCGCAAGAGGTCGCCGCCGAAGTGCGCCGGCACTTCCCCGGGCAAGTCTTCCACACCATCATCCCCCGCAGCGTACGGTTGGCGGAGGCTCCCTCCCACGGATTGCCCATCTCGGCCTACGACCCCTCTTCCGCTGGAGCCACAGCCTACCGGGCACTGGCGCAGGAACTCCTGACGGATGACGCACCGGGGCATCACCCTCCAACCGGTGCGGGCGAGGAATGACATGACACGACGGCACGGTCTGGGAAAGGGACTGGACGCATTGATTCCGGCCGGGAAGGCCATCGAGACTCCCCCTGGAGGTGTCCTGGAGGTGCCCGTCGAGGCGATTCGTTCGAATCCCCGCCAACCCCGGCTGCGCATTGACGCTGACGAGCTGAAGCAGCTAGCGACCTCGATCCGCCAGCATGGCGTATTGCAGCCCCTGATCGTCTCACCGGCGGAACAGGGTCCAGGCTACGTCTTGATCGCCGGCGCCCGCCGACTGGAGGCCGCCCGGCTGGCCGTGCTGTCAACCGTCCCCGTCGTCGTCCGCCAGGCCGATGAACGACAGCGCCTCGAGTTGGCGCTGACAGAGAACCTGCAACGTTCCGACCTGAATGCCCTGGAGGCGGCCGAAGGGTATCGACAGCTGATCGAGGACTTTGGGCTCAGCCACGAGCGCGTGGCGGCCCACTTGGGCAAGAGCCGGGCTGCGGTCAGCAACACGCTACGGCTGCTGAAGCTGCCCCCTGTCGTCCAGGAAGCGCTGCGCGCCGGCGAGATCAGCGAGGGGCACGCCCGGGCGCTGCTCGGCCTGCCTTCCCCGCAAGCACAGGCGGCCGCCCTGCAGACCCTCCTGCGGCGTAGCCTCAGCGTCCGCCAGACGGAGGACTTGGTGCGCCACCTGACCGGGGAGCGCCGGCCGACCTCCCGCAAGACGAGCCGACCTCCCGAGGTGACCGACCTCGAGGAGCGACTGCGCCTATCGCTGGGCACTCGGGTCACGCTCAAGCGTGGTCGCCGTGGCGGCAATCTGGTCATCCATTTCTACTCTGACGAGGAACTGAACGCCCTGGTCGACCGATTGCTGGGGGATTCTCCCTCGACCTGAGATGCGCTACCTTGTCTTCGGCACCGGAGCTGTTGGCGGCCTGGTTGGGGGTCGTCTCGCCCTTGCCGGCCATCCGGTCACTTTCCTGGCGCGGCCGCGTCTGGCCGACATCCTGGAACGGGAGGGTCTGCGAATCGGGGGGGCCGGCCCCTCTGGCTGGCTCGAGCGCCCGACGGTGGTCCGAGACCTGGCACAGGTTTTTACTCAGCGCGAACTGCCGGACCTCATCCTGCTCACCGTCAAAGCCTACGACTGTGAGGCAGCAGCGGTGAGCCTGGCCGCCGCCACCCCGAACCCCCCGCCCGTCGTCTGCTTGCTCAATGGCATTGGCAATGAAGCCACGCTGGCCTCCCAGCTGGGCGAAGAGCGGGTGATCCCCGCTGTGCTCACGACGGCTGTGCTCATGCCCGAAGCCGGCCAAGTGCGGGTGGAACGCGAACGGGGCCTCGACCTCGCCGTTGGTCACCCGCTCCTCTCCCGCCTGCAGGCGGACCTGGCGGGCGCCGGCATGCCCCCCCGGCTGCACCAAGACGGCCAGCGGATGAAGTGGTCGAAGCTGCTGACGAACATCGTCAGCAACGCCACATCGGCTATCCTGGGTTGGTCGCCGCGAGCTGTCTTCAGCCATCCCGGCCTGTATCGCCTCGAGTTGGAAGCGCTGCGAGAGGTGGTTCGGGTGATGGCCGGTCTCGGCTATGCCCCAGAGGGCTTGACGGGGGTCTCGGTCCAGCTCCTTTCCTGGGCGCTGGGTCTGCCTCCCTGGCTCAGCCAGCCTCTGCTGCGTCAGGCGGTGGCTTCCGGCCGAGGCGGCAAGAAGCCATCCTTCCACTACGACATCGGGCGTGGCCGGTCCGAGGTCCGGTGGTTGAATGGTGCCGTGGCACGCGAGGCAGCCCGGTTGGGTCTGCCGGCGCCGGCCAACACCGTGCTCACCGACACCATGCTGGAACTGGTCGAGAGCCGCCTTCCACCGGCAGCGTATGCCGACCAGCCGGGCGCGCTGCTCGCTTTGGCGGAGCGGGCGGGTGTGCCGGGCATTCGGGGGTATAATCCCGGGGCGATCTAGGGGGTTCGCGCCTCGCCGGCTCGGGGAAGCAGGGACTCATGGCTTCGAGGCGGCGACTTCGGATCGGGTCAGGAGTCGATACCTCCATGGACACAAAGCCATACAGTGAAGGTGGTGCCGCCGGGACGACCCGCATTGCCCCGGCCGTGCTGATTACCATGGCCCGGCTGACATCTCTCCAGGTCCCAGGCGTGGTCGCCATGGCCCCGGTCCCAGGCGGCGTCAACCGCCTCTTCCGCCGAGGCGCGAGTGAAGGTGTGCGCCTCGAGATCGAAGACCAGAGCGTGGCCATCGATCTGTACCTGGTCGTGGCCAACGGCACCAATGTGCGTGAGGTCAGTCGGAACGTTCAAGCCCTAGTTGCCAGAGCCATCGAGGACATGACGGGCATGGCAGTTGCCCGCGTGGACATTCACATTGAAGATATCGACTTTGCGGCGTCGGCCTGAGCCCGCCGGGCAGTAAGGAATGAAGCGCGAACGACGGCGAGCCCGTAACCTTGCCCTTCAGGCCCTGTATGAGGTCGACTGCGTCGGTCACCCGCCGAAGCAGGTGGTGGCACGCCATATTCAGGAGAACCCCACACTGGGAGAGGACGCCGCCGAATTCCTCCAACGCAGCGTGATGGGTACGCTCGACCTGATTCCGTCCTTCGATCGCTTGATTGCCGAGTGCGCCCCGGAATGGCCTGTCGATCAACTGGCCGTCGTCGACCGGAATATTCTCCGGCTGGCACTGTGGGAGTTCGCCGTCTCGGATGAGACACCGCTGAAGGTCGCCATCAACGAGGCGGTGGAACTGGCCAAGCGCTTCGGCTCCGACAGCGCCCCCCGCTTCATCAACGGCGTCCTCGGCTCGTTGGCGGAACGGGAGTCCGAAATCCGGCACCAGCTTCAACTGGTGACCTAGGCGTCTGATGAGAAAGCCCTGCTTCCTGGAAAGAATCCGTATGTGTGACTGCGAAGCCCCAACCACGACACATACCGATCTCTTCTCCGGGCAAGGCGGCTTCTTGTCACCTTGCTAGCCATCCTGGACCTATGGAATTCCTTGGTATCGGACCGCTCGAGCTTGTTTTCATCTTGATCATCGCCCTGATCGTCATCGGGCCGCGCGACATGGCTAAGACTGCGCGCACCGCAGGCCGTTTCCTCAACCGGCTCTACAAGTCGGAGGGCTGGCGCACCTTCCTGGAAGCCTCCCGTAGCCTGCGCGGCCTGCCCAATCGGTTGGCGCGCGAAGCTGAGAGGGACGAGTTCAAGGAACTGCGGGAACTGAAGAAGGAGATGACGCAGGCCGGGCAGGCGCTGACCAAGGACATCAAGACAATGGAGAACGAGGTCAAAGCCTCGATCACGCCTCCGGCGCAGTCCGGCAGCGCAGCCGCCGTTCCCGCCCCTGCCCCACTGCAGGAGTCAGACTCTGGCACGGAGGCTCCGAAAGACTAGATGATCCGACGAACGTGCGCCGCCGTGTGGCGTCTGCTGACGGCCCCCTTCCGATTCATCACCCGGCCCTTCCTGGCCATTCGCGAAGTCGTGACCCACGAACCGGAGGACACACCCGCAACGGAGGCCTTCGCCCGCACACTGCAGAACCCTTCGCTGCTCCTGGAGCACCTGGAGGCCCTCCGAGGCCATCTCCTGCGCTCTGTGGCGGCGCTCGTCGTGACCACGGCGGTGAGCTTCGCCATCGCCACTCGCATCCTCGACTTTCTGGCGGCGCCCATCGGGGGGATCGGCGTGCTGCAGTCGATCGAGGTGACCGAGTCGGTCAGCGCCTTCATGCGGGTCTCGCTTCTGTCCGGTTTCGTCCTGGCCTTCCCCTACATCTGCCTGGAGGTCTTTCTCTTCGTCGCCCCCGGGCTCAAACAGCGGGAACGGGTCCTCGTCCTTACGAGCATCCCTGCCGCCTTCTTGCTCTTCATCGCCGGGATTGCCTTCGCCTACTACATCATGCTCCCGGTGGCACTGCCCTTCCTGATGCATTTCATGGGCATCACCACCGTTCCCCGGCCCGCCAACTACGTCCGCTTCGTGACGGGGCTGCTTTTCTGGATCGGCGTTTCCTTCCAGTTCCCGCTTATCGTGTACGCCTTGGCCTCACTGGGCATCATCAAGGCCAAGCTGCTGACGGATGGCTGGCGCATCGCATTAATCGTGATCGCTGTCGGGGCCGCGGCCATCACGCCCACCACGGACCCGGTCAACATGGCGCTGCTGATGGCCCCCATGATCGGGCTCTACTTCATCAGCATTCTCCTGGCTAAGGTCGCCGAGCGCGGCCGGAAGCGGCGAGCGGAGATGGAAGAGAGCCAGGCCTAGCCCCCCGGCAGTACAACCCGTTCGTCACCCATTGGCGGCCTGCCTCTCAGCAGGAAGTCCCCTGGCCAGTGCTACCCCAATTCGGCGAATCCACTCGAGCTACCGCTCCTCACCCCCCTCACCTTCGCGCCTGCACACCGGAAACGAAGCTTCCCGGGGGCTGGGCTCCCGGGAAGCAGGATCCGTCGACGAGTCTCAATTCCAGGCGGTGCCATCGCACTCGAGGAAGATGAACGGACCACTGGTTCGGCTACCGAGATCGCTGGGAGATCTCCGGTGAGGCCGAGGAATGGCCCTTGAGGTCGATGACCTCGCACACTTCGACCGGTAGTACCTTGCCTTCAACTCGGATCGGTGGCGCCTCCCGGAACTCCACCCACTGCCAGACACGATCCGCCAGCGCTCGGGAGACCAGAATCTGCCCTGGACCCGCGCTTTCCTGCAGCCGCTTGGCCGTGTTGACACTGTCGCCAATGGCTGTGTAGTCCAGGCGCTTCTGCGTGCCGATCAACCCCAGAAGAGCCTCGCCGCAATGAATGCCGACGCCGAAGGAAAGCCGGAATTGCGGTTCGAGTGACTGGTGAAGCCGGTAAACCGCCGACCGGATGGCTAGAGCTGCCCGCACCGCCCGCAGAGGATGGTCGGATTGGACGATGGGCGCGTTGAACCAGGCCATCACGGCGTCGCCCAGGAACTTGTCGATGGTGCCCTCTTCGGTCAGGATCGCATCCGCCGCTGCCGCCAGATACTGGTTGAGCACGCGGACGAGCGTCTCCGGCTCATTGGCCTCGCTGAAGGGCGTGAACCGGCGGATGTCGGCGAAGAGCGTGCTGATGACCGCCCGCGTCCCCCCGAGTTGCAGGCTGTCCGGATCGAGCTGATCAATCACAGCCGGCGAAACCATCCGCTCGAACAGGCGGCGTTGGGCCTCCAAACGCCGCTTCTCCGTCAGGTCATCGATGACAATGGCCACGCCCCGGGTGGTGTCTTCCACATCTTTGAGGGGCGTAATGTTCAGGCTAAGATCTGCTGGCCCCCTCCTGGGCAGGATGGGATGAGCCTCGAGTCCGATGTACTTCTTGTCCGACTGTTTGACCTCGGTCACCCGACCGGGCAGAGTTGGGTCGAAGGAATGCAGCAGATCCATCAGCGGGGCTCCCAGGAGTTCGGCCCGCGGCCTGGCCAGAATGACCTCCGTGGCCTGGTTGCACAGGGTGATGAGGTCTGAGACGTCCGCCGTGATCACGCCGCTGGCGATGGAGGCAAACACGTTCTCCATCAGGTTCTTCAGCTCGGTGACCTCGTCGAGGGTGCGGCGCACCGAGGCGAAGAGACGGGCGTTCTCCAGCGCCACCGCGGCCTGATTGGCCAAAGGAGTGAGAAGGGCTCGCTCCCTCTCGGTGAATAGGCCCTCCAGGACACGATTGTCGGCATAGATGACGCCCGTGAGCTCGCCCTTGACCTTCAGAGGGACGCACAGGATCGAACGCAGGTTGTAAGTGAGGACGCTCGCCTGCTGGTCAAACCTCGGATCGGCACGGGCATTGGTCGTCAGGATCGCCTCGCCCTGGGTCAACACTCGCTGGACAATCGTCCGGCTGAACTCCGCCTCCTTCGGATCCAGGGACTCCCTTTCCCAGTTGCGGGCTACGACCATATCCATTCCACCCTGGTCATTGCGGAGCATCAGGAAGGCTCGCTGCGCCCCCGTCAAGCGGGTGATCGTGTCCATCACTTCGTTGAGGACGGTTGTCAGGTCGAGGGAGGAATTGACCACCTGGCCGATTTCCGCCAACGCCCGCAGGTTGCGCCTTTCTGCCTCGCCTTCTTCAACCAACCCTTTCAGGACAAGGAGGGTGCTGCTCATGTCCCGCAGCCTCTCGAGCACGCCCGCTGGGAACAAAGCAGCGTTCACACCCAGCCGGACCCGGAGGTTGGCCAGCTGGGCGCGTGTCTCCTCGGCAATCCGGCTCAGGCGGCTGAGGTGATGCTCGATTGTGGGGCGCGTCGTGGGTTCACTCAAGGGATCCACCTGACGGTTGATGGCCGAAGCCGATCTCGGGCTTCCCGGCTAACGCTTCCAGGGGCCGCCTCGGGAGAGTTGGCCATATTGAATATGCGGCTGGCAGGTTGTCGCCACCCGGACAGATAACACTGAGCATACCTTGTCGCAAGCCACATTCGCGCGAGCCTCGCGGCAACCAGGTCCGCGGCAGAACGCAGGCACGATCCGTCGATTCGTGGCAACGCCAGCACCGGCGCGTGTCGCTTGGCGGATGCACACCAGATCCGAATGCCCGGGCGCGCTCCAGGATCAGGTACCTTGCGGCGCCCACGGGAGCGGCCGGCGGGTGATCTCCTGGAGAGGCTCGAGCGCCCGCTTGAGCCAGGCGATCCAGATCTGCACCCGCAGGCTGGCCCAGGCGCCGCGCACAGCCGCTTCGTCTGCGGGCACCCCGCCAAACCGCTCGCCCGCGTACTGCTGCACGATTGTCCAGGCGGCATCCCGCCCCGCGGGCATCTTGCCGGCAAGAGCCTCGGCGCGCTCAAAAGGAGTCTGGGCTGAGGCGAGCGGGATGGCCAACCGGCCCAGCCACAGGCAGAACCGCAGGTAGGTCTGATCGGTCGGCGAGATCGGGCGCGGGCGCGGCCGGTCCCATGTCCGAGGTGGCTGGACCCCTAGCTTGCGCAGTCGCTGGGCCATGCTGCCGAGAACAACCGCTTGCCAGAACGGGTCCAGCCACATCCGGATCCCCGTCCCTGCCAGCAGGACGAACGCCAGGCCCAGAGCCACCCAGGTGACATACTCGGGGAGACGATAGGCGAAGGCACCGCTCAGGTCCGTCGTGCCCTGCGCCTCCTGCCCCGTGAAGAACTCCTCGTCAAACCGATTCCCGGGGAAATCTCCGGCGAAGTCCTCCTCGATCCCTTGTTCGGTGCCCGGCCCGATCTCGCCCGATGCGGCCGCCTCGGGGCGGATGATGGCCGCCAACGAGGAGGTCGGTTCGAATTCTACCCACCCGTAACCGGGGAAGAAGACCTCCGGCCAGGCGTGGGCATCGCCGCCGCGCACCTCATAGAGCCCCTCGCTGGCCTGGTACATGCCGCTGGCGTACCCGACCGCCATGCGAGCCGGGATTCCCAGCGAGCGCAGCAGGACGACCTCGGCGCTCGCGTAGTAGTTGCAGAAGCCGATCCGGTAGTCGAAGAGGAACCAGTCGATTGGGTCAGTGTCCTGGGGAGGAGGATCGGTCACCCGGCGATAGGTGATGTTCATCCGCAACCAGCGTGTGATCGCGCTCGCCTGGTCGTAGGGGGTTTCGTACCCGGCGGCAATCTGCTGCGCCAGGGCGCGCACGCGTTCGGGCAGCGTATCGGGAAGCTCCCGGTAGAGGTCGGTCACCCAGGCCGGGTAGCCTGTGCCTGCCAGCCGCAATTCGTCCGCGGTCGGCAGCGCCACGGAACCCCTCGCCCGGTAGGTCTCCCCTTCCACGACGACGCTAACGGCGTTGAAGCTGGATACGTCCAGCTGGCCGGCGACGTCAAACTGCACGGTGGCCACCGCCATCCGATTCACCCACGTCGGCTGGCCAGGGAGGTACAGGGCACTCAATGCCGGGACGCGCGGGAGGAAGGTGAACTCGACCTCCCGCCGGGCGGCATAGGTCGGCGCCCGGAGGTCCCCATCCTCGGGATCGAACGGGACCCGCTCGGTCAGCGTGGAGGACCATTGGCCACTTTCGTAGCGGTTGTAGGTCCGGGAGCGCCAGTAGTAGGGCCCCTCAGTCTCCGCTGTCTGCTCCGGGATGACATCCATGACCAGGGTGTTCGCCGGCTCCACTCCCGCCTCGAGGCTCAGACTGCTCCCGTAGAAGTCGCTCACCTGCACAAGCGGGCTGCGCAACTCGCCGAAGGCATCGCCCATGCGATCCCGGAGCTCCGACCATGGGCGGGAGACTTGCGTCCAGAGGAGGGAAGCTGCGTCCGACTGAGCGAAGGCGGGGCCTCCCCAGGCAAGGATCACCAACATCAAAGCCACGGCCATGCCCACGGGCGCGATGGCTCCCAGGACATTGGGCGGCACCTGGGCCCACATCGACCGCCAATGCGCTCTGCGGCGCACAAGGTACAGCCGGAGTGCCAGAAGCAGCGTGAGGAGCACGTACAGAGCCAGGTACCAGTTGAGCGCTGCCCTGCCAATGTAGTAGAAGACATTGATTAGTAGAGCCAGGCCCGCTGGCAGCACGGCCCCCCACAGGCCCTGCCTGCGGAAGACAACCCACCCGGCGACACTTCCCAGACCCCAGAAAACGAGCCCCATTAGAACCACAAACATCAGGAGATCGATGTTGGAGCCGCCTCGCACTAGCGTCGAGACAAAGACCCCCACTCTCCCCAGGAGGGACAGGACGCGCTCCCGCCACGTCAGGCCGGGGTCCAGTACACGCCCTACCTGCCAGCCAACCGTGAAGAGCCCGTAGACCGTGCTGAAGATGGCTCCCCAGCCAGCGGGGAATCGGCTGGCGGCCAGGGCGGCGCCGGCAATCACAGCCAACACGCCGACCGCCGGGACCAGGCTCAAGTGGTCGGTCCAGTCGGCCGTGACCAACCCCATCCCCGACACCATGAACAACAGGATCAGGAGACCGAGGCTGATCCAGTCCGCGGAAGGCCGACGAGGGCCTGCTCTCATCGGCGTTCCCAATGAGCCGCTCTCTCTGTCCACCAAACCTGCTTTCCTCCGGGAGCTTCTTCAGCCTCCCTAAGTGTACCGCAGCTTCGGCAGGGTTGAGCCGCCAGCTTGCTACAGGCCGAATCGCCACACCCCACGGATCTGCTTCGGGGGTCGAACGGTTACGCAGCG
>CAZEMA010000002.1:0-3016 GCA_964513155.1 uncultured Anaerolineaceae bacterium | reverse complement strand
GTCCCGCGGGTGCGGGGCTTGTCGCTCCCCCGCAAACCTGATATCATGCCTCGGCTGTCCACCATGAGCCCCTCCCCCGAAACCCTCGTTGCACGCCGGCGGCTCTACATGTTGCTGACCGGGATCATCCTGGCAACGGTGCCCTGCTATTGCATCGGACTTCTGCAACTCTTTGTGTTCGGGCCCTCCAGAGCCACACCTTCGCCGACGCCGACGGCCACCATCTCGCTGGCCACCGCTAGCGCCACGCCCACAGGCACTGCCACATTGACCCACACCCCCACCCCGTCGCTCACGGCAACGCCCTTCGTCCCGCCCAGCGCGACGGCGACGTCCACACCCA
Source organism: uncultured Anaerolineaceae bacterium (assembly GCA_964513155.1). Classification (GTDB taxonomy): domain Bacteria; phylum Chloroflexota; class Anaerolineae; order Anaerolineales; family E44-bin32; genus DATEAV01. Next base: position 2,673 of record CAZEMA010000002.1, on the reverse strand, counting down.
CGGTGTCTCCAACCGGCACCGAGACGGCTACGGCCACCCTGCTCCCGACCGAAACCCCCTCCCCACCGCCTCCTCTCCCGTCGGAGACGCCGACTCCGACCCCGCCGATCTAGGAGCGTGATGAAGAAGCGCTGCTTCCTGGAAAGAATCCGTATGCGTGGTGGTTGGGGCTTCGCCCCGACGACCGCAGAGACTGCCCTCTCCCTTCAGGAGAGGGAGCGTGCCCTTCCTCTCCCAGCGGGAGAGGGCAGGGTGAGGGAGAGCTCCTCACCGTCGACTCGCCCTCACCCCCGCCCTCTCCCTCCGGTCGAGGCGGTTTCTCATCACCCTGCTAGGCGTTGTTGAGCACACCGGATGCGCGATCCCATTTCCGCCTTTCTCAAAGACCTGCTGCAGCTTCCGGGACTTCCCGGCCATGAAGCGACAGTCCGCAGGCGAGTGGAGGCGGAGTGGACAGCGCTCGCCGACGAGATCAGCGTATCCCGCTTGGGCAGTCTGCACGCCTTGAAGCGAGGCTCCGGGCCGTCGCCGCGGCCGAGCGTGATGCTGGCGGCCCACATGGACGCCATCGGCCTGATGGTGACCGAGGTTACCGGTGGATTCCTGCGACTCACAGCGATGGGGGGCGTTGACCCTGGGATCCTACCCGGCCAACCCGTCCTCGTCCACGGGCGGCGGGAACTGCCGGGTCTGGTGGTCCAGGCCCCGGCAGCCTGCCTTCCCCAAGGCGGAACGGACCGACCGATGCCTCTCGAACACCTCCTGGTGGACGTCGGGCTGCCTGCCTCGCTGGTCAGCCGGAGGGTCCGCCCCGGCGACCTGGTGTCCTTCGCCCAGCCGCCCATGGAACTCGGCGAGGATCTGATCGCCGGGCACTCGCTGGACAACCGGGCCTCGCTGGCTGCCTTGACGGTCTGCCTCCAGGAACTCCAGCAACGCCAGCATGTTTGGGACGTCATGGCTGTCGCCACCGCTCAGGAAGAGCTCACACTAGGCGGCGCCCAGACCTCTGGCTTCGCCCTCCGCCCGGACGTCGCCGTGGCCATCGATGTGACCTACGGCCGCGGCCTTGGGCAACCGGAGCACAGGACCTACCCGCTGCGAGGCGGCCCGACGAACCTCTGGGGTCCCGACATCCATCCTGGCGTCCACAAGGCGATCGAGGCAGCCGCGCAGCGCATCGATGTCAGGCTGACTGTCGAGCTCTGCCCCGACTTCTCGGGCACCGATGCCCACGCTGTCCAGGTCGTGGCAGAAGGCGTTCCCACAGGCGCCGTCAGCGTGCCTTTGCGCTACATGCATACCCCTCTCGAAGTCGTTGCCATCCCCGACATTCGCGGGGCCGGCTGCCTCTTGGCCGAGTTCGTGGCCGGGTTGGAGTCCGACTTCCTCGATAGACTCTCCTGGGACTAGCCGATGGACTCTGATTCCGCCCCATCCGCCAGAGCCACCCGGACCGAGCTGGCCTTGTTGCGAGAACTCACCGAGGCCGTTGCCGTATCCGGCGATGAAGGCCCGGTGCGGGCCATTGTCCGCCGGGAGATCGAGCCTTTCGCCGACAGCCTCAGGGTGGACGCCATGGGGAACCTCCTGGCCACGCGGCGCGGCCGTGGCCGGAAGCGGCTGAGGGTCATGGTAGCCGCGCACATGGACGAGGTCGGCCTCATGATCATGGGCGCCGACAACGAGGGCTTGCTCCGCTTGCAGACCGTGGGCCACATCGACCCCCGCCAGCTCCTGGCCAAACCCCTCTGGGTGACTCGAGGGCGACTCCCCGGTGTGATCGGTGTCAAGCCCATCCATCTCAATGGTCCCGACGAGCATACCCAGCCAATCGACGTCGACACGCTTCGAATCGACATCGGGGTGGAAAGCGAGGAGGCGGCCAGGGGCAAAGCCAAGCCCGGATCTTGGGCGACCTTCGCAACCCGCTTCATGCGCCTGGGTCCGACCGTCCGCGCCAAGGCCCTGGACGACCGCTTGGGTGTAGCCACATTGATCGAGCTCGTACGCCGACCCCCCGCTGGCGTCGACCTGTTGGCCGCGTTCACCGTCCAGGAAGAAGTGGGTCTGCGGGGAGCGCAGGTCGCAGCCTTCACTTTGGAGCCGGACGCGGCTCTCGTCCTCGACGCCACCCCCGCCAACGATCTGCCAACCTGGGACGGCGACGAGAATGCCCTATACAACTCCCGGCTGGGCGCCGGCCCGGCCATCTACGTCGCTGACAAGCAGGCGATGGGGGATCCGCGGCTGAGGCGGCTCTTGCTCGAGACGGCGGAGGCGGAGGGCATCCGTTGCCAACTCCGCCAGCCGGGCGGCGGGACCACCGACGGCAGTGCCATCCAGCTGGCCAAGGCAGGTATACCGACCATTTCCCTCTCGGTGCCCGCCCGTTACACCCACACCGCTGCCAGTATCGCCAGCCTGGACGACTGGCGGGGAAGCGTGCGCCTGGTGCACGCCGCCCTGTCCCGGATTCGGCCGTCAAGCCTCAGCCTGAGCTGACAAGCAGAGTGATGAAGAATCGCCTTGCCCGGAGAAGAGAACCGTGTACATGGTAGTTGGGGCAAAGCCCAACTACCATGTACACGGTTCTCTACGGGAAGCAGGGTTTTCACCATCACACTCCTAGAGCGAGAACGACCGGCGCGGCCGGCCTCGGAGGCACGCGAA
>CAZEMA010000001.1:45261-72622 GCA_964513155.1 uncultured Anaerolineaceae bacterium | reverse complement strand
GCAGGAGGGAGTCAAGCCGGGGGAGGGGTGAGGTTTTGAAGGAGGCGGGGGGCCGTCTCGCCCCGGCGGGCCGCCGGCGCTCGCGGCCCGAACGGGGTGAGGCCGACGGCCTCGCCAAATGCGAAGGACTTCTTCATCGAACTTCCGAGACGGGGCACTAGAGGTCGATCGACATGAAGTCCCTAGCGAGGGCTGCCTCACCACCGAAGGAACTCCGGGCCTGCTCGACAAGCTCGACCGGCTCATTCCCCGGGTAGTGGATGAGCAGCAGCTGCCCGACCTCCGCCTGGCGGGCAACCTCACCGGCCTGGAAGGCAGAGGAGTGGCCAACGCCGCCTCCTGAAGCTTCGTGGATCAGGACATCCGCGCCGCTGGCCAAGCGGATGACGGATGGGCAAGGCTCGGTGTCGCAAGAATAGGCCACCGTCCGGCTGCCAACCTTCCCCTCAATCCTCAGTCCGATAGTTGGGACAAGGTGGCGCACGGGAGAGGAATAGATGCGGAAGTCCTCTTTCTCCAGGAGCAGGACGTGTTCCCTTTCGGGAAGGCGATGAAACGCCACCGGGAAGAAGTCTGGCCAGTTGTCCCAGGAGTAGAGACTCATCGTATGCTCGAGCCGTTCCAAGCAGTGGTGCAGACCGCAGATCCGCAATGGCTCCTGCCGGCCCAAAAGCCACATGTTCATCAGCAAGAGTGGGATTCCCGACACGTGGTCCGGGTGGAAGTGTGTGGCCACCAGCTCCGTGATCGACTCGAGCGGGATGCCGGCTCGGTTGAGGGGGTACGTCGGTGTGCCGACACAGTCGATCAGCACCGCCCCTTCCTTGCCAACGACGGCCAGGTGGGTGTTTTGGCGCACACTGTCGGGGATTGCGCTGGAAGTGCCCAGAAGGATCACCTTGGCCATAGACTCTCATCCGTGGAGGAGCAGCAGGGCCACGCGCGGGGTCACAAAGACCTCAAGGGCCGCGGCGCCGATCAGGAGGGGAACCACCAAGCCAACGAACACCCGGGCCCAATCCGCCAGGGCAATTACCCAGTTCTGCCCCAGGGACCTGCCCTGAGGCGGGCTCACGATCACCATGCCGAGACGAATCATGGCCGCTCCACCCAGAATGGCGGCCGGGATCTCCAGGATGGCATGGGGGATGACCAAGGCCAGCAGGAACTTGAAGACGCCCTGGCCTGCCATTGCCACATTGCCCGCGAAGTATCCGATGATCGCCATCGGCGCCATGTTAAGGACGATGGAGGCGACCCCGAAAGAGAAAGCACCCAGGAGAGTCGCCAGTCCCATCGCCCGCAGGTTGTTGGAGATCACCCACATCCAGCCGCTGCCGTTGAGCATCCCGAAGCGTAGCAGCTCCTCTGCCGCGCTCCCCTCCAGTTGACCCATGCGCAGCATCTCCGCCGGAAGCGGGAACCGGGCGGCCTGGCTCTGTCCGATCAAGTAGGCAGCCACAATCGCCCCACACTGGACGAGCAGAGGCATGCGCATACGAGGCAACGTCTGCCTCAGAATCCCGCGGTACCAGTCCAGGGGCCCCCGGGCGCCGCAGCGGAACGCCTGCGTGAACCCCGTCCAGGCCAGCCGCAGGTTCAGCGTGTCGATCTCGCGCCCCAGAATCGATTCCCGGTTGAAGAGGTGGAGTCCCATCCTACACAGCAGGCCGGTCAGGGCCAGCAATGCCAGGATGATCCACCACAACACGTCGTACAACCCCCAAAACATGATCAGGCTCTCGCCAATGATCAACTGGGAGACCGGGACAATGATGAAGGAGGCCAGCAGGTTGGCCGCCCGGACCGATGTGGTCTGCAGGGAAATCACTACCGCCCCGTTCACCATCACAAGCGCTTGGGCTGTCGTCAGGAGAAGGACCTGTGCTAGCAGTGACGGACTGGGCAGCCAGCGGATGCCAATCCAGAGGCTGATCAGATAGACCGCAATGCCCAGGTAGGCGGCTCCCAGAGGGGCAACCAGGGAAGCCAGCATCTTGCCCAGGTACAACTGGCTATCCGTCAGCGGAGTGGCCAACAGGGGTTCCAGAGAAAGCCGCTCCCGCTCGCCGGCGAAACTCTCCAGGGCGATGACGAGGGAAATGGAGATAGGGAAGAAGCCGACCACCATCAGGAGGAACGGAACCAGGCGTTCCCCGACCAGAGGCGCGCCATAGCGGGCAACGAAATCGACGGCCCCGCGCGCGGTGACGTTCATCAGGAAGGGGAAGAACAGCGTCAGCAGCGCGATGGGGAGGAGGATCCGCCAGTCGCGCAATTGGTCGCGGATCTCCCGGCCCGCCACGATTAGCGCCGGAGGGGGAAACACAGCATCCCGGGTCAGGGCCGCCCTCATGCGCCAGACTCCGCTTCTGCGGTATCCGCCTCGACCACCTGAAGGTAGACGTCCTCCAGACTGCGCCCCACCTCAGACAGGGTCACGACAGGGATTCCCGCCTCTGCCATGGCAGACAACACTCGGGGGTTGACTGCCTCGGGGCAAGGCGTCCGGTAGCGGAACCGGTCGGGAGCGACGACCACCGGCTCTAGACCCTCGGGCAGGCAGCGGACGGCGCCGTCGAGAGGACAGGCCAGGTGCAGCTCCATGATGGGATCTCCGAGGAGGGCGCTCTTCAACTCCCGGGACGTCCCCTGCGCGACGATCCGCCCCCGTCGGATAATGGCGATGCGGTCAGCCAGCAGATCCGCCTCGGCCAGGTTGTGGGTGCACACGACGATCGCCCGCTGGGACGAGCGCAGGTTGGTGATTCCCTGGCGCACTACGCGCGCGCTGGCCGGATCCATGGCCGAGGTTGGTTCATCCAGCAGGAGCACGGGTGGGTCGTGGAGAAGCGCCCGCACCAGCGCCAGCTTCTGCCGCATGCCCTTGGAGAACTCACCCAACCGCCGGTCCAGGTCCTCCGCCAGCCCGTAGACAAGACAGAGCTCCTCGGCCCGTCGCCGGATCGCCTCGAGGGACATTCCATAGGCGCGCCCGAAGAACTGTAAATACTCCCTGGCGCGCATCCTCATGTACAGCCCGTGGTGCTCGGTCAGCAGACCGACCGAGGCGCGCACGCCCACCGGGTCCAGGCGAGTGTCGCGCCCCGCCACCACAACGGTTCCGCGGGTGGGGCGCAAGATCGAGGCCAACATGCGGATGGTCGTGGTCTTGCCTGCTCCATTCGGGCCCAGCAGAACGAGCACCTCCCCTGCCTCGACGCGCAAGGAGACGCCTTCCACAGCGGTGATGGTTTCAAACTGTTTGGTGAGATCGTTCGTCAGTATGAGTGCCATCTCGAATGGCGATTATAGCAGTTCAGCTTGGAGGGAACAATCGGCCGAGGTTCCTACGGCCCGCGAGGAGGGATTCGTGGCCCTGACCACCATTTCCGGGGGGCTTGCGGAACGATGGGGCAGTTCTGGGCTTCCGCAACGGCCCAAAACGAGACTACGTGCTCTGGAGTCAGCCTGGAAGCGAGAGAAGACTCACCGCCCCTGCCTCGGCAGTATGCGTTGTCGAGGCCGGCGTGGTGGCTACACCTGCGTGAAATGCTCGGCCTCGATCTTGCGCCAATCATCGCCCTCCGGCAAGCGGATGAACGCGGCCAGGGTTGGGTGGACCTGGCCGACCATATCAGCCATCCGATAGGCCAACCTGCGGATCGAGAAATGGGCATTGGCCGCCGAGCGCAACTCGCAGAAATGGTATGCCTCGCGCAGGTTCAACGTCAACAACACCCGACGGTTGAATCCGTTGGGGATGACGTAGCCGGCGACTTCAGGGTTCCAGATGGCCAGCGTCCGGTAGGCGGCCGCGGCCGCTTCCATCGCCTCCCGATAGGCAATCTCGTAGCCGCCCGTCGTCACCAGTTTGGGAACGGCGTACCCCAGCTCCGCCGTCAACCGGTGAGCGGTTTGGGTCATCATCCGATGCCGCTTGAGCTCAAAGTAGGCACCCTGATCCAAGATGGCCTCGAAGGTATAAGCGGCATGCTCTAGCGCCCTGGGGGGGATGTCGAAGCGCTCTCTCCGGCTCAAGAGCTCCTCCGCCAACGAACGACGCCCGGCCTTGTCGAGAGAACGAATGTGGTCCAGAGTCTTCTCGAAGCTTCCATGGGCGTATGGGTAGAGTGCCGCCGCCAGTACCCGGCTTTCGGCCTCGGGATCGTAGGCGAAGAGCCGAAGCAAGTCTCGGCCGCCATCGGGCTCGACGGCCTCGGCCAACGAAGGCAGATCCGCCTCCATGCGGCTCAGATAGTCGGAAGCTTCGGCACGCTTGAGCAGCGTCGGCAACTCCGCGGCCGACGCCTGCTTAAGCTCCAGCCCGATCTGACGGGCTTCGGCCAGAGGATGAGAAAGCATCTTCCTCAGTGCGTGCTCCAGGGTCCTGGCATTGGCGGTCATCCCCACATTCGCCAGCGCTGCAGCCGGCAGGAGGAAGCGGCAGGCATCCGCGTAGCGGGTGCGGATTCTGGCCTCCCAGTGCTCCTCCGTCTCGTCCTCGCGCCTCGGCACCTGGAGCTGCACAACCCTCCGCACCGCGACCAGGGATTCCTGGTAGGCGGTGAACAGCCGGCTGCAGGTCTCCCGGTAGAGGCTCTCGTACGGGCTCCCGAGGATCTCAGCAGGAACGTGGTAGCAGCCCGGGGCCCACTTCTGGTACCGGCTGGACTTCTCGGTGTAGGAGGCCAGACGGTGGGACTCCAGGACCTCAACCGCCAACCGGGACACATTCTCGAAGGCGATGTGCAGGACGGCATGCTCCGCCACCGAGGCATGCCCGAACCCGACGATCCACTTCTCGCCGAATCCGGCAGACGACTCGTCGCTGAGCTGGCCGGCGATCTCCTCAAATGACTGCGGCGACCTGGAGGTCTTGGCGAAGGTCACCGCGATGGTCTCTGGGCTGAACTGGCGAGGGCTCAGCAGGTACACTCGACGCTTGAAGGTCTCAGCCACCTCCCCCCTCCTCCCTGCCGTTCAGGATCTCACGGGCCCGGCGGATGTCTTTCTGGATCTGCTCGAATAGCGCTTCGGGGCCAGCGTATCGCCGCTCGTCTCGCAAGCGGTCGACGAAGGCCAAGCGCAGCTCCTGTCCATACAGGTCCCCCTCGAAGTCCAGCAAATGGGTCTCCACAACCAGCGGCCGACCGTCGCCCTCGAAGGTCGGCCGGACGCCGATGTTGGTGACCGCCTTGAAGCTCCTGCCCAACCCCTCGGCCATGCAGGCGTAGACGCCCGGCCCCGGATGGGCCCGCTCCTCCCAGACTGCGAGGTTGGCCGTGGGCATGTTCAAGGATCTTCCCCGGCCGGACCCCGCCACGACGGTGCCTGGCAGGGTATAGGGTCGGCCCAGAAGAGAGGCCGCTCCAACAACGTCACCGGCACGAAGGGCTTTGCGCACCCGGGTCGAGCTGATCACCGCCCCACCCAGGAGGATCGGCTTGAGGACGTGGAGCCGGTAGCCTCGGATTTCGCCCGCCTTTGCCAGAAAGGCCACGTCCCCTTGCCGCCGATAGCCCAAGGCAAAACCCTCGCCCACCCACAAGTCCCGGAGGCCCAATTGAGCCTGCATCCGGTCGAGGAACTCGTCTGCACTGAGCCCAGCGAATGAGCGATCGAAGGGGAGGGTGACGACAAAGTCCACCCCGAGTTGGCCGAGCAACGCGGCCTTCTCCTCGGGAGAGGTGAGGTAGAACCCGGGCCTTCGGCCTCGGAGAACGAGGAAGGGATGGGGAAAGAAGGTGACGACGACGGCCGGGATCTCAGCCTGTCGGGCTGTCGCCACCATCGACCGGACAAGCGCCTGATGGCCAAGATGCACGCCATCGAGAGAGCCAATCGTCAGGCTGCAGGCCTCCAGATGGAGTTGGCTGAGGTCTTCCGAGTGCTCCATGCCCGTCGCTACCCCAGAAAGACCTTTCGCGGATGCCATTCCGCTCCCCCCTCCACCGCCTCCAGGATGGCGATCAACTCGCCCTCCTGGTTGACTGCCTTGGCCATCCCCTTCGAACCGGGTTCCGCGGGGATGCGGTGTCCGAAGCGCAGTCGCTCCTGGCCTTCCGCCTCGACCGGGATCGAAGGGAACTCCGGCAGGGCGTCCGCGGCCGGCCGGACGTACTGCTCCCACTTCCCCGTCAGGAAGGCCACCTCTAGCTTTGGCAGCGGGATGGCGTCCTCCAGGTTGAAGGGGCCGGCCTTGCTGCGCCGCAGTCCGGCAAGGTGTGCACCGGAAGCCAGCCTCACTCCCAGGTCATGGGCCAATGATCGAATGTAGGTGCCGGCAGAGCATTCCACCCGCAGGGCAAGGTCCGGCGGGTCGTAGGCCAGCACCTCCAATCGGTGGATCGTCACCTTGCGCGGCGACAGGTCAGGTTCATGCCCATTGCGGGCCATCTCGTAGGCCTTCTTGCCTCTGATCTTAATGGCGCTGAAGGGCGGTGGCACCTGGTCGATCTCGCCCAGGAAAGAAGGCAGCACCGCCTCGATCTCCCTCAGCCGGGGGCTGACGCCCGTCTGGCGAGTGATCTCTCCCTCGGCGTCGTACGTGCGCGTGGCGCTGCCAAAGCGGACGACGGCCTCATAGGTCTTGGTCGACGTGGAGAGATACTCACTCAAGCGAGTGGCCGCCCCCAGACACAAGACCAGAACCCCTGAGGCCCGAGGGTCGAGAGTGCCCGCATGGCCCACCTTGCGGATCTTGGTGCCCTTCCGGACCAGACTGACTACGTTGTGGGAGGTCGGGCCTACGGGTTTGTCAACAATGATCAATCCGTATTCCTTCATTGGCCTGTCCCCGGCACGGGCCGCAGGAACGCTCGCGTGGCGGACAACACCCGTGCCTTCACCTGTTCAAGATTCCCTTCGATCATCGCGCCTGCAGCGGGTTCGTGCCCTCCGCCGCCAAACTGCTGGGCGAGGGCAGCCACATCCAGCTCCGAGCGTGATCTCCAGCTTACCTTGACCTTGCCGCCGGGCTGCTCAACGAGCACGAGCGCTACCTCGGCCCCTTCGAGCGTGCCCAGGAGATTGATGAGATCGGCGTCGTCCGCGCCAGGATATCCGGCCCGTTTGCGATCCTCTGCGGTCAACGTGGCCCAGACCACCCCGTCTTCCCAGCCCAGACTCACCAGGCCCAGTCCCCAGTATCGGGCCGCGGACACACTGCGACGGTTGAGGCCCCGGTCATAGACGTCGGCCAGCGAGGCGCCCGCCTCGATCAGGGAGGCCGCCATGCGCAGCACTTTGGGAGTGACATTGGAGGTGCGGAAACCGATCGTATCGGTGACGACTCCCGCCAAGAGGTTGGTCGCCAGTTCCGCGTCCAGGGGCAGCCCCTGGTCATGGGCGAAGTCATACAGCACTTCCGCCGTGGCCACTGCACCGGCATCGACGATGTTGGTTCGGGCGAAGCGTGTGTTGGTAGCGTGATGATCGAAGTTCAGCGCGCAGCCCCCTGGCAGGCGCTCCAGTGGGAATCCGATCCGCTCCGGGTCGGAGCAGTCGACGGCGACCGTCAACGACGCCTGTTCCGGAAGGGTCTTCGACACCCGCTCCGCGCCGGGCAGGAAGCGATAGCGGGCGGGCAGCCCATCGGCGAGCACGGGAGTCACCTCTTTGCCCATCTTCTCCAGGATACGGGTCAAAGCCAGCAGGGAGCCCACGCCGTCGCCGTCCGGGCGGATATGGCTGACGACCACGACCCGGGCGGCTTGTTGGAGCGTGACGGCGGCCGCCTTGAAATCAGCCTTCATCCTTCTCCCCCGTACTCCCGGTCTGCTCATTCCGAAGCGAGGCCAGCAAGTCCTCGATGCGCGCCCCGCGATCGACCGAGGCATCCCACCGGAAACGTAGTTGAGGGAAGCTGCGCAGAGGGATTCGCCTTGCCAACTCGCTGCGCAGGAAGCCGCGGGCCCGCTCGAGGCCGGCCAGGACTTCCTCCGCCCGGTCAGAGGCGCTGACCGAGAGCACATGGACCGTGGCGAACGCCAACTCCCGATCGACATCCACGCCGGTCACGCTGACACCTTCCAGCCGTGGGTCGGCCGCCTCCCGCCTTAGGATTTCCGCCAGCTCCTCCCGGATTCGGTCGCCGATTCGCCGGGCGCGGGCCTCACTGGTCATCGCGTGTGCCTCACTCTACTGCCACCTGCTCCTGAGTGTAGCCCTCAAGGACGTCGCCCTTCTGGAAGTCGGTGAAGCCCTTAATTGCCACGCCGCACTCGAAGCCCTGGCGGATCTCCTTGACGTCTTCCTTCTCGTGCTTCAAGGAGGACACGGCGCCGTCGAAGATCTCCTCACCGCCGCGCAGGACGCGCACCCGGATGTTGCGCCGGATCTCGCCCTGGCTGACCAGGCAACCGGCGACGTTGCCGATCTTGGGGATGCGGAAGATTGCCCGCACTTCGGCCCGGCCGATCACCACCTTGCGCACCTCCGGCTCGAGCATGCCCTTGAGGGCTTTCTCGACGTCTTCTGTCAGGCGGTAGATGATGTCGTAGTTGCGGATGTCCACGCCCTCGGCATCGGCCATCCGGCGCGCCCCCTGATCGGTGGTGACATTGAAGCCAATGACGATGGCGTCCGAGGCCACCGCCAGCATCACATCGTTCTCACTGATGTTGCCTGTGGCCGCGTGCAGGACGTTCACCTTGATCTCGCCGGCGCTGAGCTCAGCCAGCGACGAGACAATAGGCTCGAGAGAGCCCTGCACATCGGCCTTGACCACCAGGCGCAGCTCCTGGGTCTCACCCTTCTGGAAGGCGTCGAAGATCTGGTCGAGTGTCTTGACCGCCCGCGGCCGGCTCTCGGCTTCCTGCGCCTGCAGGCGACGTTCGGCGGCCATCCCCTTGGCCTCCCGTTCTGACTCGGTACGCACGAACACCTCGCCCGCCGCCGGCACGTCCGACAGGCCAAGGACCGAGACCGGGGTCGACGGAGATGCTTCCTGGATCTGGTTACCCTGGAAGTCGAACATGGCCCGCACATGGCCGGTGGCCGTGCCAGCGATCAGAACGTCTCCTTGGTGCAGGGTGCCGTTCTGGACGAGCAGCGTGGCCACCACGCCCTTCGACTTGTCGAGTTCGGCCTCGATCACCGTCCCGAAGAGCTTGCCGTTGGGGTTGGCCTTGATCTGGATCGAGTCGGCCACGAGCACGATCGCCTCCAGCAGGTCTTCGATTCCCGTCTGCTTCTTTGCCGAGACGGGCACGATCATGGTCTCGCCCCCCCAATCATCCGGGACCAAGCCCAAGTCAGCCAGTTGCTGCTTGACGGCCTCCGGGTTGGCATTGGCTTTGTCAACCTTGTTGAGCGCAACCACGACCTTCACCCGCGCCGCCCAGGCGTGGGCCAGAGCCTCACGCGTCTGGGGCATTACGCCGTCGTCCGCAGCAACCACCAGAATGGCGATGTCGGCCCCCTGGGCGCCCCGAGCTCGCATGGCGGTGAAAGCCGCGTGGCCGGGCGTATCCAGGAACGTGATCAACCGGTCGTGGTGGTGGACCTGATAGGCGGCAATATGCTGGGTGATGCCGCCAGTCTCGCCCTCAGCCACGTTCGTCTCCCGGATGGCATCCAGCAGCGTGGTCTTGCCATGGTCGACGTGGCCCAGAATGGTGACCACGGGCGCCCGATCCACCAGTGCGGTGGGATCCTCGTCGCTGATCAGCTGCCGCCATTGGGGAGCGGTACCTTGCTCCTCAGCAGTCTCGGCCTCGGGCACCAGTGTTGGCCGGGCCTCGAATCCGAATTCCTCGACGACGATGGCGGCAGTATCGTAGTCGATCTGCTGGTTGATGTTGGCCATCACGCCGTTGGCCATCAGCTTTTTGATAACATCGATGGGGCTGGCTTCGATCCGCTCTGCCAGATCGCGAACGGTCAGGCTGGCGGGGATCTCGATCACTTTGTGGCCATTCTCGCTCATAACGCACCTCCGGCATGAGGTGGCCAGCCGCGTCGAGCGAGTGGGCCTTGGGCTACGGGCGTGGCCTGATAAGCTTCACTCGCTCATGAATCGTTCCGTGCGACAGGCTTGCCTCAGCCATGCCCCTCGTCTGTCAAGCTGCTGGCGTAGGCTGCCAGCTCCAGGCGGACCTCGGGCAGCAGGTCCGTTCGCAAGGCCCTCCCAAGCGCTCCCTTCAGGGCCGCCTCCCAGCACGAGCGCTGGTCGTGCAGGTAGGCCCCCCGGCCCGGAGCTTTGCCCGTCGGATCGACGCGCACCCCGTCCAAACCGCGCACGACGCGGATCAGCGAGCGCTTGGCCAGCACCTGGCGACAACCCACGCACGTCCGCTGAGGGACATGCGGGCGGCGACGCCCCTTTTCAGACGGCACGGTATTGAACTCGCGGTCGGCGATGACCTCGCCTACTTTGTGAACTCGTCCAGGTTCTCCAATTCGCCTGCCCGGCCGGGCTTGCGCCGGCGGCGCACGACCATCTCCCCCAGCTCGGGATCGAATTCGACAACCCGAGCTCCCTTCTTGTCCTTCTTGCGCTTCTTGCCTTCAGCCGCCAGCGGCTCGATCTCCTCTTCCTCTTCGCCCTCTGCCGCGGGCTCAATCACTAGGGCCGAAGCCTCGAATCCGATCACCGGAGAAATCGCCTCAGCCGGCTGGAGCTCGGCGGGGGTCTCGGCCCCTTCCGCGACTTCGGCCGTCGGGGCGGGTTCTGGCAAAGCGGCGAGCATCTCGACAGGGATCGCCTCGGCCGCCCCCTCTGCTGCAGGAACTCTTTCCACCTCGACGGGAGCTGTGGCTTCGACCGCAACCGGCTCCGGTAGCTCGATCTCGGCAGGGACCTCGGCAACCACTTCCGGCACCGGGTACGGGAACGAGCGCAGAACCTCAGTCATCTCCTCGACCGACTTGGGCCCGATGCCCGCCAGGCCCAGAATCGCATCTGGGTCCATCGCCAATCGCTCGAGGACCTGACTGGCCGTCTCGTACCCTGCCGGGACAAGAAGATTGAGGATGCGTGCCGAAAGGCCGACCTCGTCGATTCTGGTCTGATAGGCTCCCGCCGGAATCTCGGCGCGGATCTGCGCCAGCTTCTCTTCGCGGGCACGCCGGACGGCGCCCTCGCGTGTCCGGACCTCTCGCTCCACCCGGTCGACGAAGGAGGTCAGGACATGATACTCTTCGGGCGTAACCGGCCGGTTCTCGGCCTTCTTCAGCAGAATCGCTTCTACCTGAGATACGGCCGTGGCCTCCGATTGCGCCAGGTCGCCATATGCCGGATCCGCCGAGAGCCGCTTGAGCGACTCGGCAGCCGCCTCCGGCAGGCTCTTGATGTCGACCCGCCAGTTGGTCAGGCGCGCCGCCAGGCGGGCATTCACCCCTGCCCGGCCGATGGCCAGGCTGAGCTGGTCCTCGGGAACAACGACGATGGCTGTCTTGCCCCTTGCGGGATCATCATCCAGATACACCCCGGAGACCCGCGCCGGACTCAATGCCTTGGCGATGAACGCGGCCGACTCCGGATTCCACTCGATGACATCGATCTTCTCGTCATTCAGGTCGCGCACGATCGACTGGATGCGGACGCCACGAAGCCCGACGCAGGCCCCGACCGGGTCGATCCCATCCCGCAGGGCCGAAACGGCAACCTTGGCCCGCTTGCCCGCCTCCCGGGCGATGGCCTTGATCTCTACCAGCCCCTGGTTGATCTCGGGCACTTCCATCTCCAGCAGGCGCCGGAGCATGTTCGGGTGCGTGCGGGAGACGACGATCACCGGACCTCGGGACGACTTGCGAACCTCGAGGACGTAGACCCGGATCCGGTCTCGGGTGCGGAACTGTTCGCCTGGGATTTGCTGATTGCGTGGCAGGAGCGCCTCGGCCCGGCCCAAACCCACCGTCACCGCCTGGGGCGTGATCGAATGGACCGTGCCATGCACCAGGTCGCCCTCGCGCTCCACAAACTCCTGGTACTGGGCATCGCGCTCAGCCTCACGCAGGCGCTGCAGGATGACCTGCTTGGCCGTCTGGGCCGCCACCCGACCGAAGTCCTTAGGGGTCGAGAGGACCATGATCATGCCGCCCAGCTGGGCTTCTGCGTCCGTGTCCCTCGCCTCATCCAGAGCCACTTCTGTCTGGGGGTTTTCAACCTCCTCGACGATCTCCTTCTCGGCATAGACCTGAAACTCGCCGGTGTCGGGGTTGAATCGGGCCTCGACGTTCTGGGCGGTGGAGGCGTTGACCGAACGCCGGTAGGCGGACACGAGCGCCGCCTCCAGAGCCTCCATGACCACTTCCCGCGACAGGCCAAACCGTTCGGTGATCTCGTTGAACGCCAAGCGAAACTCACTCTTCATTTCGACTGCTTATCCTTGCCGGAGTGTGCCACCCCGTCTAATATGCAGAAAAGTGGGGCCAGCCCACTTTTCCCAAAGCACCCTATCACGACCCCAGTGACATCATTCTAGCATGGAAGGGTGTTGCACGCAAGGGCGGTGACGGCCCCCCGATCAGCGGGCAGTCCGCGAAGGCTCGGGCGTCCTCGCCCTGCGGACCCGGATGTCCTGCGCCATGCCCCTGAACGCCGCTCGCTGGAGATTCCTTCCCTTGCCCAGGCATGGACCCGGGCGTAAGGTCGGAGTTGGCCAGATTGACGCCCGCCGCCTGAGACCGTATCATTTGCCCTGGTGGTGATACTCCCGAGGTGAACGGATGGAAGTTGGGCAGGTTCGCAGAATCGACATCGACAACGAGATGCAGCAGGCGTACCTTGACTACGCCATGAGCGTAATCGTCTCCCGCGCATTGCCGGATGCGCGCGATGGGCTCAAGCCGGTTCATCGCCGCATCCTGTATGCCATGCACGACATGGGGATCCGGCCGGACTCGGAGTTCAAGAAGTCGGCCCGCATCGTCGGTGAGGTGCTGGGCAAGTATCACCCCCATGGCGACATGGCCGTCTACGACGCCATGGCGCGCATGGCGCAGGACTTCTCGATGCGCTTCCCACTGGTGGAAGGCCAGGGTAACTTCGGCTCAATCGACGGCGATGCCCCGGCAGCCATGCGCTACACCGAGGCCCGCCTGACCCCCCTGGCAATGGAGATGCTGGGCGACATCGACAAGGACACCGTCGATTTCATAGGCAACTTCGATGGCTCGCTGCGGGAGCCGACCGTATTGCCCTCGGCCATCCCCAATCTGATCGTCAACGGCGCCACCGGCATCGCCGTTGGCATGGCCACCTCCATCCCACCCCACAACATGGGCGAGGTCTGCGATGCTCTGGTCTACATGCTGGAGAACTGGACCAGGTTGGAGAAGATCAGCGTCGACGATCTGATGGCTTTCGTCCAGGGCCCCGACTTCCCCACTGGCGGAATCATCGTGAGGGGCAAGGGTGAGAGTGAGGGCCTGGCCGCCGCCTACGGGACGGGACGCGGGCGAATCGGCGTCCAGGCCAAGGCGCACATCGAGGACATGGGGCGCGGGCGGTCCCGCCTCATCGTCACCGAGTTGCCCTACCAGGTGAACAAGTCCAGCCTGATCGAGCGCATCGCCGAGCTGGCCCGGGAAGGATCGCTCGAGGGCCTGGCGGACCTGCGCGACGAATCCGACCGGCAGGGAATGCGGATCGTTATTGAGCTCACCAAGACAGCCGACCCGGAGAAAGTCCTCGCAGCGCTCCACCGCCGCACCCCGATGCAGAGCACGTTCAGCGTCATCATGCTGGCCCTGGTCGACGGTGAGCCACGACTGCTCACCCTCAAGCAGGCGCTGCGATTCTACCTGGAGCACCGGCTTGAGGTTGTTCGGCGGCGCAGCGGGTTCGAACTGCGGCGGGCGCGGGAGCGGGCCCATGTGCTGCAGGGGCTGCGGATCGCCCTCGAGCACCTGGACGAGGTGGTCCCCCTCATTCGCTCGGCCAAAGACGTGGACCAGGCCCGGGAGCGGCTGCGCCGCCGCTTCCGCCTGTCCGAGATCCAGGCCGACGCCATCCTCGACATGCCCCTGCGTCGCCTGGCCTCCCTGGAGCGCAAGAAGATCGAGCTCGAATACAAGGAGAAGTTGGCGCAAGTCAAGGGGCTGGAAGCGCTTCTGGCGTCGGACAAGAAGCTGCGCGAGGCCATCTCCGAAGAGATACACCAGATGAAGGTGCTCTACGGTGACCGGCGCCGAACCCAGGTGGTTCAGGTTGGGAAGGGGAAGAAGTCACAGCAGGTTCTCACGGCCAGCGACCTGGCCGAGTTGACCCCGGTCAAGGAGACGTGGGTTGTCATCACGCCGGATGGCCTGATCTGCCGAACGCCGACCGCCCGCCTGCCCCGGCTCTCGGGCAAGGGAGCCCCCAGCGTTGTCATCGGCGCCAGTGGCAGGGACACGTTGTACGTGTTTGAGGCTCACGGCAACGCGGCGGCGGTGGCCGTGCATACGCTACCGGAATGCGACGATCCGTCGCAGGGCAGCCCTGTCGCGGGCGCAACCGCGCTGACGCCCGGGTCGGAGGTCGTTGCAGGGATCGCGCTGCCACCTGAACGGATCGGGGAAAGCGCCGCCGGGGCCTACCTGGTCCTCGCCACCCGACTGGGGATGGTCAAGAAGACCGGGGTGGAGGCGCTTCCCGGCCCGTCGGCCAGGCCATTCCCGGCGATCAACGTTGGCGAAGGGGACGCGCTGGGCTGGGTCCGCCTGACCAGCGGGCAGGACGACCTGGTCTTGGTGAGCAACAACGGCATGGCCATCCGCTTCTCAGAGGCGGACGTGCGCCCGATGGGTCCGGCCGCCGCCGGCGTGCTCGGGATGCGCCTGGAAGGCGAAGGCGCGGGCCTCGTGGGGATGGAAGTGGCCAGGCAGAACGCTGACCTCTTGGTGGTGACGTCGGACGGGAGAGGCAAGCGCGTACCGCTGAAGGAGTTCCCGCGGCAGGGACGCTACGGCAAGGGCGTGATTGTCTTCCGGTCCGGGGAGGAGACACAGTTGGCCGGCGCCGCCCTGGGACAGGCCGAGGATCGCGCCGTGGTCCGCCTGGCCCGATCGCCGGCGCGCGCGATCCGGTTGGGCGATGCCCCCCGGCGCTCCCGAGCCGCCAGCGGCAAGGTCCTGTTCGAGGTCAAGGAGAATGACCGGGTGATTGCCGTCCATCCCGCCTTGCCGCGTCCAGAGTTCAAGGAGGGCGCGACCAACGGCGGGGAAGCCAGGGCAAGCCCGACCCGCAAGAAGGGCGAAGTTGCGGGCGGCAGGTCGAAGCGACCGGCCAAGCCCAAGCGCAGGCCCACAACGAAACCGAAGGGGAAAGCCTCCAAACCACCGCCCCCGAAGCCCAAGAAGACGGGGGCAAAGCGCAAGTCTGCCCGCAAGCGCTGACCGGCGGCAAGAGACCAAAGGATCAGGAAACCCGGTGTCTTCGTGAAGACACCGGGTTTCTCGTTGGTCTCAATTGGTGTCTGTGTCCTCGGGTTGGGCAACGGTGAAGAAGGTGTAGTGATACAGGATCTGGCCATCGTAGAGGCCGAGGCTATCGTTGCCATTGGTCACTGGACCCTTGTCGCTGGTCGCTGTCCAGGTGAAGTGCATCGAATTACCCTCACCGTTCTTGCCCGTGAGCTGGAAGGTGGCGTTCGGGAGCACTTCAGTGAAGAGGGTCTTGTACCAGTCGGTGATGGCGGGTGCGCCGACAGACGTATTCAGGCCGGTGACGTGAGCCGCGTTCTCGCAGTAGAAGGCTGCGACGGCAGTGGGATCGTGGCCGTTGAGGAGTTCGATCAGGTGCTCGGGTGCTTCGTCAGTGGGCACCGGAGGCGTGGGCGGCCAGTGGAAGCTGGCAACCGCATCCCAGAGGTCCGTGTACAGAGGTCGCGAGGCAAAGTCCCAACTCCAGGCGTTGGCGCCGGTCAGCCCGAGGGCACGTGCCTTAGTGAAAAACCGCTTGATCTCGTCCGGCGTCGGCCGCCAGGCGCTGGAGGCGTAGGCCGGCGCCGTCGGAAACACCGGCCGGGCCGGCTGAAGCGCCATGTACTGCTCCACCGTCAATGCCAGCTGCTCCTCCGGGTTGTGGGCCTGTTCGAAGTAGACTTGCGGCATAGCGAGGTCGCAGCCCTCGAGAAACTCGGAAAAGGGGAAGTCGAGATGTCGTCGGGGGAATCGGTAGGTGCTCAAGGCCATGGGCAAATCGGGCAGTTCCTTTCGCAACTCCCGCATGAAGCGCTTGGCGGCCCTGCCCATGCCTGGACGGCGGTACTCGCCCTCGGCATCGATCACGTGGCCATCAACCCCAAGTTCCCTTATTCGGCGTATCGCCAGCTGGGCCTCGCCGATCGGGTTGCTGCCTCGGACATACTGCCATCCCCAGACCGAGACCCCAACATTCCGCAGGGCCTCCATCACGGGGGGCACCAGGTCCACATTCGCCCGCGTGTCGAAGTTGTACGGCCAGTTGGCTCCATCAGCGATCTTGATGAGCACATGAGACAGACCCGCTGAGGCCGCCTTGGCCGCAATGGCGCTGGGACTCCCAGCCTCGCACTTGGGAATCTGCCAGATGAAGAAGCCTTTGCCGTACAGGGTCATGATTGGCCCTCCGATTACCCAACGCGATCTGTCGTTGTCAACCCGGTCGTTGTCCGGCACCCGCCGATCGCACCCATGAACTGCCGGCCAATGCCCTGGCTAGTGCTTCTCGCCCTGGCCACCTTCCTGAGTGCCAGACGGCGGCCGCTTGTAAGGCCACAGGTCGCTTGCCCGCTGCACTGCACCCTTTCCATACTTCGTGCGGATGGCGTCGACGGCCTTGAGCAGCCGGGAGTCCTCCTCCCAAGACCGGTCGAAGAGGCCCAGCTGGCGAGCGGGCGGCCCGAGGCCGGAGACCGCCACCCCGATAAGCCTTACGGCTTGGTTTCCGTGCCAGGCGCCTTCGAAGAGCGCCAGGGCCGCCTCATAGATCTCCCCGTCCTGGTTCGTCGGTTGGGACAACCGGCGCTGGCGGGTGATCGTCTTGAAGTCGGGCCAACGCAGCTTGACCCGGACCGTCGTTCCCGCCACCCCCTCCTCGCGCAGCCGGCCTCCGACCTCGTCGGACAGCTGCCGCAACGTGTGGCGCAGCTCCCCAGCGTTGGAAAGGTCCCTGGCGAAAGTCGTTTCGCTCGACATCGACCGCGCCTCGTGCCACTCCTCGACGGGGCTGTCATCTTCGCCTCTGGCGCTGGCTGCAAGATCGGTGCCACGATCCCCGAACAGCAGCGCCAGCCGGTCGGCCGGCAGGCCAGCCAGGTCGCCAATCGTCTGCACCCCGGCTTCCTTGAGCACTGCCTGGGTCTTGGGGCCCACGCCCCAGAGCATCCCAACGGGTAACGGGGCAAGGAAAGCAGCTTCCTGGTCCGGAGGCACGACAACCAGGCCGTTTGGCTTGCCCACATTCGTGGCGATCTTGGCTACCAGCCTGTTGGAGGCGACACCCCAGGAGGAGGGTAAGTCAAAGCGCCGGCGAATCTCGTCCCTCAAACGCCCCGCCACCTCCAGCCCAGGCTGCGGATGGCCGGTCACATCGAGGAAGGCCTCGTCGATGGAAAGCTGTTCGACGACCGGCACCGAGTCCCGCACCAAGGCCATCACCTCATCCGAACGCTTGCCGTACTCGCGATGGCCCGGCCGGACAATGATGAGACCCGGGCACAGCCGAAGGGCCCGGGCTGTGGGCATGGCCGAATGGACGCCATACTTGCGGGCAGGGTAGGAAGCCGAAGAAACGACCCCCCGCTCCGTGGGACTCCCGGCCACAACAAATGCCTGACCCCGCAGTGCGGGGTTCAGGATCTCCTCAACGGAGCAGAAGAAGGCGTCGAGATCAAAGTGGAGGACCGTGCGGCGCGTCATGCTTCTTGGTTGACAACCTCGGGCCTCTAGCTACAATCGGCTCAGATGTCGGTTGCGGAAGTGGCTATGCGAACTTGCACTCGCTGCCAGTCTCAGTCGCCTGACGAAACGATCACGTGCCCTGGCTGCGGCGCAGATCTCGCGGTCTACTCAGCTTCCGCCGTCGCCCTCGCCCGCCTGCGGGCCAGCCCGCGCGTCGGCCGGATTCGCCTGATCGTTGCCCCGGACGCATGCCCGGCATGCGCCGCGGCGGAAGGCGACTACGACAAAGACCACGCCCCCGAGCTTCCCGTCCGGGGCTGCTCGACCGCTTACGGCTGCCGCTGCAGTTACGAGCCTACCCTGACGGAGATCTACCCGTAGCGGGCGAGCGCTCCCGCCGCGCTCCTTGCGGTGGGTGGCTTCCTCGCCTCACCCAGCCTCCGAGGGTCCGCTTCTCCCCTCCTCTGAAGAAACGCTCGGGTTGGCGCCGTCTGCCAAGCGCAGGCGCTCGGCCAGGGCCAGCGCCTCAGCCTTTGTGCGGATCTCCCCTGCAGCCTGTGCTTCCCGGATGGCCTCCAGCAGCCGGCCTACCTCCGGGCCTGGTTCCAGCCGCAGGGCTTCGAGCAGCTCGTGGCCACGCACCAGCGGCGGCGGATCCAGCCGCTCCCGAGGTCCTTCCAGAATCGCTTCCAGCAAGACTCGGCCGACCTCCAGCCGCCGCAACCAGGCATCCTCTGGTGGCCCAGGGGCGAAAGTTCCCAGGAGATCGGCCAGCGACAGAAGGACGACGTCAACACCCGCTTCTCCCGTCTGACGGAAGAACCGGTAGACCGCCCTCGGGGTCACCGGAGGTGAGGCCTCGAGCAGACCAGGTCGCAGGTGGTTCCGGATGATCAGGCGGATCCTGTCAGCCTCAACCCTGCTCAGCCGAAGCGCCTGGGCCCTCGCGGCGGCCAGCTCCGCTCCCTGGTGCTCGTGACCATAGAAGTGCAGGCCTCCCTCGTCCCCCTGGGAGCGGCTGGCTGGCTTACCCACATCGTGATACAGCGCCGCGAAATAGAGGAGTTCCCGGGCGTCCCTTCCCACGGTCAGTGAAGCTTCCAGGTGCTTGCGCAGCTCTGCCCGATAGCGTCCCAGGCGCAGGACGGCATGCGCCAATACCTGGTCGGCCGCGGCCTCTTCGTCATGCACCGGCCCGAGGACGAGCAGCAATTCACTGAGCCGGTCCACGACGGCCAACGTATGATCCCAGGCGTCCAGGGCGTGGGGCGCAGGTTGTTCCAGGCCCTTCAATGCCGTGAGCTCCGGGCAGACGATCTCAAGCAAGCCGAGGTGATCGAGGACCTTCAATCCCCGGCCCGGACGAGTTGCCTGAAACATCCGGAGGAACTCATCACGGATTCGCTCAGGTGAGACGGCAGCCAGCCAGGACTTGGCCAGCGCCACCTGCTTCAGCGTTTCGCGATCGATGCGTAGGTTGAGCTCGGCCGCAAGCCGCACAGCCCGGAGCGCCCGGACCGGGTCCTCCTCAATCGCCCGCGGGGTGCACGCCCGCAGCCAGCGATCCTTGAGGTCCTGCAGTCCGCCGGTGGGGTCCAGCAAGTGCTCTGGATCGTCCAAGGACACCGCCAGAGCGTCGACCGTGAAGTCCCTGGCGAGCAGGTCGGCCTCGATATCGGCCCCTCGCAGGCGGGCGAAGTCGAGGGTTAGGCGTTGGCCGTTGGCGTTGGTGGCGATGACGCGCCCGGCGTCGCGGGCGGCGTCGAGCGTGTAATACGCGCCTTGGAGCTCGTTGGCGACCTGGCGTGCGACTCTCGTGGCCTCGCCGTCCACGGCGAAGTCTAGGTCGTAGGCCTCCTGGCCCAAGAGGGCGTCGCGGATCGCTCCCCCGACTAGCCAAATGGGCACCTTCCGCGGCAGGCGAGGGAGCAGTTCAGCGACAGATTGGGGAAACCAAGAAAGCGGCGCCATGATCCTCCCGCGAGGATCTAGTCCGGCCGGAGGATCTTGTCGGGCCTGGCCACGCCGACAAAGGGGAGATTGCGGTAGTGCTCGTCCAGGTCCAGGCCATAGCCGAAGACGAACCTGTCGGGGATGACGAAACCGCAGTAGTCGATAGGAACGTTGGCTTCCCGGCGCTCGGCCTTGTCGAGCAGAGCGCATACCCGCAGGGAGGCGGGACGGCGCGTCTTTAGCAGATCCATGACGGCGGCGATCGTGTGCCCGCTGTCGATGATGTCTTCGACCAGGAGCAGGTTTCGGCCCTCAACCGAACTCGTCAGGTCGAGCGTAATGCGCACTTCGCCATGGGAAGACCGGACCCCCGCCCCGTAGGAGGAGACTGCCATGAAGTCGATGCTGTGCGGGACGGTGATCGCCCGCATCAGGTCCGTCAGGAACATCACCCCACCGCGCAGCACGCAGACCAGTCTCAGATCCTTTCCGGCGTAATCCCGGCTGATGGCTGCCCCCAACTCCCGAATCCTGTTCTGCAGGACATCTTCCGGGATCAGGATCTGATCAAGAAACTCATGGTAGTCCTGGTTACTCATGTCCTTGGCACCTGGTGATGGTACCGGCAGCGGGCTTCATACAACTCACTGGCACCGACGACGACCACGGGGTCGTCGTAGCGCGCCGGGCGACCGTTGATCAGCCGCTGAGTGCGGGTGGCGGCCTCCCCGCACACCATGCAGATGGCGCTCAGCTTCTCGACCTGCTCGGCCAGCGCCAGCAGCACCGGGATCGGGCCGAAGGGCTCGCCGCGGAAGTTGGTGTCGAGGCCGGCCACAATCACCCGCAGGCCCCGTTCGGCCAGGGACTGAACGACTTGGGTGATGCTCTCGTCGAAGAACTGGGCCTCATCGATGGCCACGACGGTTACGTCGTCGGACAGAAGCCCCGGGATCATGTCGGCCCGCGGCACTGCCGTGGCTTCGAACTCGGTTCCTGCATGGGAGGTGACCTTGTCTTCGGCGGAGCGGGTGTCGACGCTTGGCTTGAAGACCTGGATCTTCTGGCGGGCGATGCGCGCCCTGCGCAGTCTGCGGATGAGCTCGTCGCTCTTGCCGCTGAACATCGGCCCGGTGATCACCTCGACAATGCCGTGACTTGGGGGCATAGTCCCTCTCACCTCCATCCACTGGAATGCAAAGGGCAGGCGCTACTGCACCTGCCCCAAGTCTACACCAGGACCGGTTTCGGGCAAGTCGCTTCTCAAAGCTGCCGGCACCGTCCGCCGGGCAATCCGGCCTGCACTCGCCTAACCGCAGCAATCCGCGCCTTCCTGACAGGCCGTCACTCTCCGGCTGCTGCCCCGGCTACACAACCTGCGGTTCGACGGCCGCCTCCGGCAACTCGAAGCCGCGCGCCTTGAGGCGCCGCTTCAGGTCCGCCAGGCTCTTGCGGCCGAAACCGTCGACCGCCAGCAACGCCGCCTCGCCCTGGGCCAGACGCTCCAACGCCTGACCCGCAGTCACGATACCGGCTTTCGCCAGGGCCGACTCGGCTCGTGTCCCCAGCTCGAGCTCGGCAATGGGCAGCTCAGGAGAAGTGCGCGAGGTCTCGCGCGTCTTCTGGTCTTCGACGAAGTCTTCGTGCGCCTGGAGCTTCTTGTAGAAGCGATCCACTTGCCCTTCCGTGTCGACGATTCGTTGCTCACCGGTATAGAAGGGGTGGCACTTCGAGCAGACATCGGTATGGATAACTTCCACCGTCGATCCGGTGTGCCAGGTGTTTCCGCAGGCACAGATCACGGTCGCGTTCGGGAAGTACTTCGGGTGAATGCCCTTTCTCATGTCCATCAATCCTTTCCCCGGCAACCCGCGCCACGCCTTGGAGGCTGATCTCCGGGGCGAGACTCAGCCCTCACCAGGTTCGTGGCGGTCGTCCACCACCCTATTCCTGCACGACGTTGACGCGCTTGTGGCCGCCTCGGGTGAAGTCGTAGCGCACCACTCCGTCCGCCGTCGCGAACAGCGTGTCGTCGCCGCCGCGAGAGACGTTCAACCCGGGATGAATGTGCGTGCCGCGCTGCCGGACCAGGATGTGTCCCGCCTGCACGGCTTCGCCGCCGAACTTCTTCACCCCAAGACGCTGTGACTGGCTATCCCGTCCGTTGCGGGTGGAACCGCCACCCTTCTTGTGTGCCATGATCGTTCTCTCCTGCGCAAACTGCTACTTCTTCTCAGCCGACTTCCTGCCTCTAGAGGTCTTGGCCTTGCTCTCGGGCTTGGCCTTCTTGGCTGCCGCCTTGCCCGCCGCCGGCTTCTTGGCCGGCTTGGCAGGTGCCCGGGGCTTCGCCTCGGCGGGCTTCCTGGGCGCGGCCTTCGCCCCGCGCTCAGCCGTCTGTTTAGGTCTGGCACGGGGCGTTGGAGCAGCAGCGGCCTCCACGACCAAGGCCTCTGTCTCCACCGCCGGCTTCTCGCCGGCGCCCGGAAAGACGATTCCCTCGACCATCAGGCGGGTGTACTGCTGTCTGTGCCCTGCCTTGCGCCGGTAGCGCTCCTTGGGGATGTACTTGAAGATGATCACCTTGGAGGCCTTGACGTGGTCCAAGACCGCCGCCTTGACCTTGGCTCCATCCACCAAGGGAGTGCCGATGCGGATATCCTGGCCATTGACAACCATCAAAACGTCTTTGAGCTCTACGCGCTTGCCCACCTCGACCGAGAGCCGGTCAACCTCGATGGCCTGGCCTTCCTGGGCGAGATACTGCTTTCCGCCCGACTCCACGACAGCGTATTTCATCTTTCGCTCCAGCTTCTCTTCGCCGCCGCGCCCGCGCTCTGCATCGCTGTTCCGACGTCCCATACAGAACGCGGGACGCACGCGGGGCGGCGGGGAAGTTGGTGACACATGAACCCGCCCCAGCCACAAACGCCGGGGCAGGTTCTGGCATTATACCCGCTCGTCCCACGCACTGTCAACGGCTGACGGCTTTCCTGCCTTCTCGCCCTCAGACGCCCGAACTCCGATCGCCACGAAGCCGGCCCGGTCAGCTGGTGCCGCCCCTCCGGACCCGACCCCAGCCCGCCGGCTAGTCCGCGGCTGCCGCCTCCACCTCTTTCGTCTCAGCCTTTGGCAGGGCCTCGAACTGCTCATCACGCAAGGCGGTCTCCTCGCCGGGGAAGGCAGTCCCGGCCGGGATCAACTTGCCGATGATCACGTTCTCCTTCAACCCGTGCAGGTAGTCGACCTTGCCCTCGATGGCCGCCCCGGCCAATACCTTGATCGTGTGCTGGAACGACGAGGCCGAGAGGAACGACTCCGTGCTCAGCGAGGCCTTGGTCACACCCAGGAGCACCTGGACCGCCCGGGCGGGATGCCTGCCCTCTTGCAGCATCCGCTCGTTCAGGCGCTGCAGATATAGTCGGTCCACCAGATCGCCCGGCAGCAGGTCCGTATCGCCCGGCTGGGTCACCTGAACCTTCGAGAGCATCTTGCGGATGATCACCTCGAAGTGTTTGTCGTTGATGTTTTGACCCTGAGAGCGGTAGACCTTCTGGACTTCGGTCAGCAGGTACAACTCGCAGGCCTCGAGGCCCAGGATGCGGAGGATGCGATGCGGATTGAGCGAGCCCTCGGTGAGTTGCTGCCCGGCCTCCACTTTCTCGCCTTCCTTGACCAACAAGCGGGCACTGGGCGCGATCTCGTACTCGTCTTCATCGACCTGGTCGTAGCTGATGACGGCCTTGCGCTCATTCAGCCGCAGCCGACCGCCGTGGCTGGCCACGATCTGGGACTGGCCCCGGGTGGCGATGACGTCCCCCGTGGCGACATCGGCCTTGTCCTCCATCTTCAACGACCAGTTGCCGGGCACGTTGTACTCGTCATGCACCAGCCGGCTGTTGACCACGCGCACGAGCCGCTGGCCATCCGGCGTGTCCGGCGCCAGGACCTGCACCGTGCCCGCAATCTCGGAGGTAACCGCCTCGCCCTTCGGCTTCTTGCGAGCCTCGAAAAGCTCCTCCACGCGCGGCAGACCGGTGGTGATGTCGCCGCCGGCGGCCACACCGCCGGTGTGGAAGGTGCGCAGGGTGAGTTGCGTGCCCGGCTCACCGATAGACTGGGCAGCCACGATACCCACGGCCGCCCCGCGGGCCACCATCTCTCCCCGCCCCAGGTCCATGCCATAGCACTCATCGCACAGCCCAAAGCGCAACTCGCAGGTCAGAGGCGACCGGACGAAGACCTCGGGCACGCCCGAAGCATCGATGCTTCGAGAAAGGTCCACAGTGATCATGTCGCCCCGGTCGACCAGGATTTCGCCGCTCTCCGGATTGACAACCCGCTTGGCGACGACCCGCCCATAAATGCGGGTGGCAAAGCCCTGCCCGGCGACGTCATCCGACCGCCGGATGGTGATCCCCTGCTCCGTCCCGCAGTCATCGGAGTTGATGATCACGTCTTGGGCCACGTCAACCAAGCGGCGGGTCAGGTAGCCTGCGTCGGCCGTCCGCAGGGCGGTATCGGCCAGGCCCTTGCGGGCACCATGGGTCGAGATGAAGTACTCCAGTGTGTTGAGGCCGTCGCGGAAGTTGGAGCGAATGGCCAGTGGGATGATGCGGCCGGCGGGGTCTGCCATCAGGCCACGCATGCCCGCCAGCTGCGAGATGGGGCCAAAGCCACCCTTGGTCGCGCCGGAGATGGCCATGGTGCTCAGATTGCCGGAGGGATCCATACCCTTCTTGACCGCCGAGGCGACATCCACGGTCGTCTGCTGCCAGAGCTCGATGATGCGCTCCTTCTGCTCCTGGTCCGTCAGCAGGCCTCGCTGGTAATCATTGCGCACGTTCTCCACTTCCTCGAGCGTCTTGGCGATGATCTCCGGCTTCTCTTTGGGGACGGTGATGTCGGAGACGGCGATCGTCGTTCCCGAGCGCGTGGCGTACTTGAAGCCGATGTCCTTGATGGCATCGACCACAGCAGGCGTGCCTGCCTCGCCCAACACGTGGTAGACCTCGCCTACCAGATCCTGCATCGTGCCCTTATCGAGGACACGGTTGACGAAGCGCAATTCCTCCGGCATGACGCGGTTGAAGAGCACGCGCCCGACGGTGGTCTCGATCACGCGCCTCTCGGGCTGTGGCAAGCGCGTG
This sequence comes from uncultured Anaerolineaceae bacterium, assembly GCA_964513155.1. Lineage (GTDB taxonomy): Bacteria > Chloroflexota > Anaerolineae > Anaerolineales > E44-bin32 > DATEAV01. The sequence goes on along the minus strand of CAZEMA010000001.1, from coordinate 47,708 downwards.
CCCTGGTCATCGAGCCAGGTCTCCGTCTGCAGCTTCATGCGGGTGTGGACGTCCACCTGGGCCAGGGCGTAGGCCATTTCAACTTCGTCCAAGTCGGCGAAGGCCCGGCCGTCGCCGCGGTGCTCCTTGCCGTCGGTGTCCATCGTCAGGTAGTACACGCCCAGGACCATGTCCTTGGAGGGCCCGACGACGGGCTCCCCGTCGGCCGGCTTGAGCAGGTTCTTGGTCGAGAGCATCAGCTGGCGGGCTTCCTCGACCGCCTTCTGCGAAAGCGGGAGGTGAACGGCCATCTGATCGCCGTCGAAGTCCGCGTTGAAGGCAGCGCACACCAGCGGGTGCAGATGGATCGCCTTGCCCTCGACCAGGACGGGTTCGAAGGCCTGGATCCCCAGACGGTGCAGAGTGGGGGCGCGGTTGAGCAGGACCGGACGGTCCTTGATGACTTCCTCCAGGACCTCCCAGACCTCCGGGCGTTCGCGTTCGATGATCCGCTTGGCACCCTTGACGTTGGCAGCGTAGTTGTAGGCGACGAGCTTGGAAATGACGAACGGCCGGTAGAGCTCCAGAGCCATCGACTTCGGCAGGCCGCACTGGAAGAGCTTGAGGTTGGGGCCGATGACGATGACCGAGCGGCCGGAGTAGTCCACCCGCTTGCCCAGCAGATTGCGGCGGAAGCGGCCCTTCTTGCCCTTGAGCATATCGCTGAGCGATTTGAGCTCGCGCCGGCCGCGGCGGGAAAGCGCCTTGCCGCGCTGCGAGTTGTCAACCAGCGAGTCGACCGCTTCTTGCAGCATGCGCTTCTCATTGCGGATGATGACGTCGGGCGCGCCGAGCTCGACCAGCCTCTTCAGGCGGTTGTTGCGGTTGATCACCCGGCGGTAGAGGTCGTTCAGGTCAGAAGTGGCGAAGCGGCCGCCGTCCAACTGGACCATGGGCCGCAGGTCAGGGGGGATCACGGGCAGGATCGTCAAAATCATCCACTCCGGGCGGTTGCCCGAGCGGCGCAGCGCCTCAATTACCTTCAGCCGCTTGGTGGCCTTCTTCTTGCGCTGCTTGCTGCGGGTGGTTCGGACCTCCTCCCAGCACTCCTTGGCCAGAGCCACGAGATCCATCTCCTTGAGGATCTCGTAGAAGGCCTCCGCCCCCATGTCGGCGCGGAAGACCTGGCCCCACTTCGTCTTGAGCTCGCGATAGCGGGTCTCGCCCAAGAACATCAGGGGCCGGATGCTCTGCAGCTCCTCGCGCTCCTGCAGGAGTTGCTCGCGCGCGACCGAGCTCATGTCGTCGGCCGAGTCCCGCAGGTCGGTCATCGCCAGGTCGGCTTCCGCCTTGGTCTCATCCGCCTTGGTCTTGATGCGCTCCATCTCGCGGTCCTGCTTCTCCTTGAGGTTGGCCTCGATCTCCTCCAGGCGCTGCTTGACCGCCTTCTGGACCCGCGTGATGTGCTCGTTGGTGACCGTCTCGCCCTTGTCGGCGATGACGGTATCGGCGCCCTTGAAGGCGACCGGCGCCCGCAGCACTTTGCCAGTCTTCTCCGTCAGGCCACGCTCGAGCTTCTGGCCCTCCTGGATAACTGGCTCAATCTGTGAGGCGACCTCCTCGTCGAAGGACTCCTTGACCTTCCGCTTGCGCTCTTCCAGGTCCTCCAGCCGCTTTTTGCGGTTGGCCTTGATCTGGGCGATCTGCTGGTTGAGGGAGTCCGTGCGCTCCTTCTCGAGCCGGGCAATCTCGTCCTCGATGCGCTTGATCGCCTTGCGCCGGGCGTCCTCGTCAACGTGCGTGACGACATACTGGGCGAAGTAGAGCACGCGATCGAGGTTGCGCCGGGAGACATCGAGCAAGAGGCCGAGATAGGAGGGAACCCGCCGCGTGTACCATACATGGGCCACCGGCGCCGCCAGGATGATGTGCCCCATCCGCTCGCGGCGCACGGAGGAGCGCGTCACCTCGACGCCGCACTTTTCGCAGGTGATTCCCTTGAAGCGGATGTTCTTGTACTTGCCGCAGTAGCACTGCCAGTCCTTGGTCGGGCCGAAGATGGTTTCGCAGAACAGGCCATCCTTCTCCGGCCGCAGACGGCGGTAGTTGATGGTCTCCGGCTTGAGGACTTCGCCGTAGGACCAACTCAAGATGGTTTCAGGCGAGGCCAGACTGATGCGCAGTGCGTTGAACCCTTTGCCTTCCACCCGAGCGCCTCCCTTATGGACTCAAGTCCCAGCGGGTCGCCAGAATGCCATGCACCTGGAACAAACGTGCTATTCGGCGGACAAAGCAAAACAAGCGCATGAGGATTCACCTCTCCTCAGGCGCTCAAAGAGGCCGCTATTCACCTAGGTGCATGTTAGGTGATTATATCGCCGAAATCGGGCCTGTCAAGGCACCTCTCCAACAGTGCCGAGCTGGCCGATCGCGGACGCCGGGGAGCATCCCCAGCCCTGAGCGTCCGG
>CAZEMA010000001.1:25417-45161 GCA_964513155.1 uncultured Anaerolineaceae bacterium | reverse complement strand
TGCCGAGCTGGCCGATCGCGGACGCCGGGGAGCATCCCCAGCCCTGAGCGTCCGGCGCAGGGCTGACCTTGGTAGCAGATTGGCTCCGGGGGTTTGCCCGGTGCATTCGCCGCCCCAAAGCAGATCGTGCGGAGCTCCCCTCGATCCCCGAAGGGCGGATCTTCCCCTCACCCACCTGTGGGGTCCACGAAAACCAGCCCTGGGAGGAAGCTGTGTCCTTGCCCGCGCAGCCGCCTTGGGGTAGAATGCCGATGAGGTGCCCCTGTAGCTCAGTGGATAGAGCGCTGCCCTCCGGAGGCAGATGCCGGCGTTCAAGTCGCCGCAGGGGCGCCAAGAGCTCTGGCCAACCGCCAGGGCTCTCGTTCTGCGTGCCCATCGGGGCTCGCGTATGAGGCTCCAGGTTCCCCGGCCCGGGTCTCACCCGGCGGCTTCCTCGGTTGCCCCCGGCTGCAGGTCCACCCACTCCACCTCGCGGCTCGCGCTCTCGAGGAGCGCCAGACTGCTCCGACCCTTCAACCCCATCAACTCACCCGGATCGAGCAGCAAGCATCCACCGATCCACTCCGCCCTCGCCTGGTGATCATGCCCATGGCAGACACACTGGTACTGGCCCGAGAGCGCCAGCCCACGCGCAATCTCGGGGTAGTGGTTCACGGCGACGGTCAATCCTCCGAGACTGAGCACCGCCAATTGGCCGTGCAATGTGATGTTCGAGAACTGGCTGGCGACCTGCGCCATCAGCAGACGGTCGCCATCGTTGTTGCCCCACACGATGTGCAGCGGGATGCCTCCAAGCCCGTCCCCCAGGAAGCGGGCCATGAATGGCGAGCACAGGTCGCCGCAGTGGATCACCACCTCAGCTCGCTTGAGATGGGGCATGGCGGCATCCAGCTTCCAGATGTTGTCGTGCGAGTCGCTCAACACCGCGATCTTCATGCTGCCTCCCAAGGCGTGTCCGCCCAAACCAGATCCGCCAAATGTGGATGCCAACCCCGGCTGCTCCCTGCCCCGGATGGATTGGGAGGGAAAGACGGACGGCCGAGAGCAATGGCTGGGCCGCGCGCTCTTTCCCTGGTCTCCGCATGACATCCGGCGAACGGGGTTAACCTCCCGGTTTCCCGGGCCCGCCTCCGCGGCCTCACGCCGCAGCCAAAGTGGCCGGAACCCTCCCGAACAAGAAACCGAGCTCCCTCAGCTGTGCCGCAAGTTCCACGGTCAACTCGCTCTCAGAGAAGCGCCAGGCCCAGTTGCCCTCGGCCCGGCTCGGGTAGTTCATGCGCGCCTCTGGGCCAAGCCCGAGGACATCTTGAAGCGGCGCGATCGCCCAATCTGCCACCGATGCCCACACTGCCCGGATGAGATCCCAGGGGATGTGGGTTCCATCGCTGGCGAGGTATCGCCGGCAGAAGTGTCTCTCCGACTCGGGAGCGGATTGATACCACCCCACAGCCGTGTCGTTGTCATGCGTGCCGGTGTAGGCCACACATCGCTGGGGATAGTTGTGCGGCAGGAAGGGATGGTCAGGGTCTCCCTCGAACGCAAACTGCAGGATCTTCATCCCCGGTAGCTCGAACTGGTCCCGCAAGGCAGTCACCCCAGGCGTGATCTCCCCCAAATCCTCGGCGATCAAGGGCAGACCACCCAGACCCCTTCGGACGGCCCTCAGGAATCCTTCCTTGGGTCCGGGGACCCACCGCCCTCTCTCGGCTATGGTTGCGTCGCCGGGGACCTCCCAGTAGGCTTCGAAACCGCGGAAGTGGTCGAGCCGCACGACGTCGACCATCTCGAGCACGACGCGGAAGCGCGCGATCCACCAGGAATATCCGTCGGCCTGCATCACATCCCAGCGATAGAGCGGGTTCCCCCAGAGTTGCCCGGTTGGGGAGAAGTAGTCGGGTGGGACGCCAGCCACAACGGCCGGCCGTCCGGCGTCATCGAGCTGGAAGAGCTCCGGATGCGACCAGACATCGGCGCTGTCGTGGGCCACGAAGATGGGGATATCACCGATCAGGGTCAGGCCTCGGGAGCGGGCGAGGTCGCGGATGGCCGACCATTGGCGGAAGAAGAGGAACTGCCGGAAACGCTCATCGTCCACCGAAACCGCCAATCGGATGCCCGCATCGTTCAGGGCCTGCGGTTCCCGCCGAGCCAGTTCTGGCTCCCACGACGTCCAGGGTGCTCCTCCATGCTCCGCCTTGAGTGCCATGAAGAGGGCGTAGTCCTCGAGCCAGGAGGACTGCACTTCCCGGAAGGAGAGAAACCCCTGTTGCAGGTGCCGCCCCTCGCCCTGCTGGAATCTGCGGAAGGCTGCGGCGAGCAGGCGCTGGCGGTTGGGGATCACAGCGCCGAATTCCACCCACTGCGCAGGAAACGGGGGAAGGCTTGCCAGATCCTCGTCAGTGAGCAGTCCGTCCGCAGCCAGTCGTTCCAGGTTGATCAGCAGGGGATTCCCGGCAAAGGCGGAGAAGCTCTGGTACGGCGAGTCGCCGTAGCCGGTCGGACCCAAGGGCAGAACCTGCCACAAGGTGCAGCCGGCTTGTTGCAGCCACTCGATCCAGCGCTCTGCCGCCGGCCCAAGATCGCCGATCCCATGCGGTCCAGGCAAAGAGGTTGGATGCAGCAGGATCCCGGTCGCGCGGGGACGGGTCTCAAGCTCGACCATTCTTAGCCCTCCCATTGGCACAACCAGCGAGCGCCTTCGGCAACGCGCGGCTGGCTGCGACTCAACCTACGGCAGGCGATCATTCTCCGGAGTTGAAACGGTTGCGTCCGGTGCCGCCGGGCAGCGTCGGCCGATGCAGCTCGGGCACATCCTGAGGGACCGTCTATCAGCCTCGAGGCCGGGCGCTTCTGCCTAGCAGGGTAATCAAGAACCCTCTTGCCCGGAGAAGAGAACCGTATGTGTGGTGGTTGGGGCTCCGCCCCAACCACCACACATACGAACTCACTCCAGGAAGCAGGGCTTTCTCATCATACGCCTAGGTGCCTATCGCCGGCCCCGGGGCAGATGCGCTGGCCGCTGCCCGACGGTAGATCTCGAGGTATCGCTCGGCCGAATGGCGCCAGGTGAAGCTGGCCTCCATGGCTCGGCGCTGCAACGCCCTCCAGCGGCGTCCATCGGCATAGACCTGGAGCGCCCGCTGGATGGCTTCGGCCAATGCAATCGAAGAGGCGGCGGCGAACGTAAACCCCGTCCCCACCCCGCCCGGCGCGTAGTCGGCGACGGTATCCTTCAACCCACCGGTTGCGCGCACGACCGGGATGCAGCCGTAGCGCATAGCGATCATCTGGGTCAGCCCGCAGGGCTCATACCGGGAGGGAAGGAGGACAATGTCGGCGCCCGCGAAGAAACGGCGCGACAGGCTGGGATCGAAACGCAAGACCGTCCGGGCGCGATCCGGGAATCCTTCGGAGAAGGCCCGCGCTTTCTCGGCGATTTCGGGATCGCCCGTCCCGAGAATGGCGAACCGCCAACGCTCCCCGCCCATCCCGCTCAGCGCCTCAAGCGCTAGGTCCACCCCCTTCTGAAGATCGAGTCGGGTGACCATGACGAGAAGCGGGACATCGGGCTCGATCGGCAGGTCAAGCTCCTCCTGCAGAGCCCGCTTGTTGGTGGAGCGAGGGAGCAAGTCCTGAGATGTGTAGTGGGCATGCAGATCAGGATCGGTGGCCGGGTCCCAGGTGGCAGGATCGATGCCGTTGAGGATGCCTGCCAAATGGTCCCTACGCGTCGAGAGGAATCCCTCGAGGCCGCAGCCGTAGCCCGGTGTCTGAATCTCCTCCGCATAGGTCGGGCTGACGGTCGTCAGCCAATCCGCGGCCGAGAGAGCAATCGGCAGCGGTACGTTGCGGGCCCAGACGGGGAGTTTCTCATCGTCCGAAGGGGGCAAACCATACGTCGCCAGCGCCGTTTCGCCCCCGGCCCCCATGAAGGCCAGATTGTGAATGGTCAAAACAGCGGCAACGCCTCGCCAGAAAGGGTCGGTTCCTCTGCGGCGGACGAGCCACTGGACGGCCGGAGCGGTGTGCCAGTCGTTGGCATGGAGGATGTCTGGCCGCCAGTCGATAGCCGGGCAGAGGGCAAGTGCCGCCAGGGAGAAGAAGGTGTACTTGAGGGCATCCTCCCCGGAGTCGCCATAGACAGCGCGGGCCAAGGCGATCGGTTCGCCCGCGATCAGGAAGAGCGGCACACCCTCGGAATCCGACAGGAAGATGTCGGCCGGCTCAGAGCGCGCCCCTGCCGGAATATCCACCGTGGTGACATGCCTCAGCCCCAGCCCCGACGTGCTGACCGCACGATGGAGCGGAAGCGCCAGCCGCACGTCGACGCCGAGGGCGGCCAGGGCACGCGGCAGCTCACCGGCCACATCCGCCAGACCACCGACCTTCGAGATCGGGGCGGCCTCCGCCGCAAGGAAAAGGACCCTCATACGCCGTACCAGCGGTAGTCAATCTCCGGGAAGATCTTGTCGCGCTCCCATAGCCTCTCCGCCAGCGCCGCATCCGGCGTTCCCTTCTCGACCGAGTCCAGGAGATCCTCCAGACGTTCCTGGTGCGAGCGGAACCTCTCCACGGCATACTGGCCTGCCTGCCCCGTCGAGACCAGAAATGGCCAGTCGGAGGATTCAAGAAGCAGCAGTTCGCGGGCGGCCTGGTCGAGCACGTGGCGGGTAGGGCCCGACGCCTCTCGGTGGCCGGCGACGACCTTGGCCATGCGGTCCTCGGCGGCGTGGATGAGGGGCCACATCCAGCGGGTGTCGGCGTTGTCCCAGGTGAAGTGGCCCCCTCCGGCGCCCCAGGAACCCTCCGGCAGGTTGATGACCGTCTCCGGCGGGTGTGCTTCGAGATAGTCCGAAGCCGTGGTCAACTCGACATCCGGCGAACCGGCCAGATGCCGCAGGACATGCTCCAACCAGTCCAGGCCCTCAAACCACCAATGCCCGAACAGCTCGGTGTCGTAGTTGGCCGAGAGGATGCCAAACTTCCCCGATTCCCCATAGAACCCCTGCAGCAGGTCGGTCACCAGCCGGGCGAAGTGTTGCGCATGCTCGCGGACCTTGCCAGCTGCCCAGTCGGGGTGGTACATGTCCTTCTCGGCCAGGTCGACGCCCGCGCCACTTACGCGCCAGTAGCGCATCCCCGAGACGCCGTCCTTCTTGTGGAACTCGCGGTAGTCGAACTCGCCAGGGTATCCCCAGTCCGCGCTCCAGACCTGCAGCCCGGTGCGGTTGTTGCGTCCGATGACCGCCACTTCGGGTTGGGTGACATAGTAGGGTAGATAGGTCGTGGCGGGTTGCTCCGGCAGGATCTGCGAGAGGGGCACCATGTAGCGTCGGGTAATGTTCCCGTATGGGCCGATCGCCTCGCCCGCCGCAACCCCGACCGGCCGGCCGCCTTCGATCAGATGCGTCTCAGCGAAGAAGAGGCCCAGGCCATGCTTGGCCAGGAAAGACTCGAGCCCGGGACGCTCCCGGCCGTCCTCGGCAAGATAGGCCGGACGGTAGGCGCACTCCGGCAGCCAGATCGCTCGAGGAGTCCGTCCAAAGTGCCGCTTGTAGGCTTCGACCGCCGTGCGCAGCTGCAGGTTGATGGACTCGTCCCGGTTCAGGAGAGGCAGGTAACCATGGGTGGCGCCGCAGGTGATGATCTCGACGATGCCCGCTTCCTGCAGCCGCCGGAAGGCCGGGACCAGATTCCCGCCATAGCGCTCGACGAAGTCGCGACGGATCGAGCCGTACCAGTCCTGGTAGAAGCGGGCCAGCGACGCCAGGTGGGCGTTGGTCTCCGCCTCGAAACGCAGCACATCCTTGGTGGCCGCCTGGATCTTCTCCTCGAGGTAGGTCAGGAAGTTGGCCCGCACGTCGTCGTCGGCGAGCTGCTCGAGGAGGATGGGTGTCAGTCCCAGGGTGAGCCGCGCTGGGATCCCTTCGTCCTTCAGACGATTCAAGCCGTTCAGGAGAGGGATGTAGGTCTCGGCCGCGGCCTCGTGCAGCCACTCCTCACCATGTGGCCAGCGGCCCGCCTGCCGGCAGTAGGGCAGGTGAGAGTGCATGACGAAGGTAAAGGCGCCAATCTTCGACATCGAATCCTCCCAGGCGGGCTTCAGCGAATTGTAGCAGAAGCCCGAGGCAACACCAAAGGCAAGAAGACTGACTCACCGGGGAGGAGGTTGGGTGCCGGCAACAGGACCATCCGGTTCCGGCTGACGCGGAATGGTCAGGCAATCGTCGGCCCGGCCGACGATTGCTGGAGACGGCAGCACCACATGGAGACAGAGGCGGAAGCGCTCTGGACAGAATCGCTGCCCAGCCAACGGCAGCGCCTGCGGGCGGCCTTCTCCGTGCGGAGCGAGAAGGAGCGCAGGATCACGCTTGCCCGCTTGCAGCAGATGGCCTCCAAGTCTGGCAGGGCCGACGCGCTCAAGGCGCAATGCCCTGGCCGCGCTGGAAGCAGTGGTCCTTCTCCACCCATGATTGGGCTGAGGTTGAGTGCGAGGGCTCGATGTTCGGAGGGCAGTCTACCGCGAAGCAGTGTCCCAGAGAAGTGGGCCACGGGCCTGGGGAGACATCCAGATCAAGGTCCTGTCTGGATCGGCGTCGGTGGCCTTCACAGCAGCAAGCGCATCCGTCCCAGCGGCATCCCACAGGGGGATGTGTCCTTGTTCCCCCTCATAGCGAATGACAACAGAGGCGCAGACATCTGCGCCTCTGTTGTCACTGCACGATCTTCCGGAGGGGCGCCGCCCGCCTGCTCAAGGGGCCCATCGCTACAACCCGGCGCTTGCGGCCGCAAAGCGTGAGCAGGTGTGTCCTTCGGGAGCCCGTTGCGCCGCGTCGGCCGCCCGCCTCGCGCCAATGGTTGAAGGACGCGACTACCTGCCGAGCCGCTGTTTGAGCGCCTGCGTCAGGGCCGGGACGAGCTCGTACAGATCCCCGACGACGCCGAAACGAGCCAGCTTGAAGATCGGCGCCTCGGCATCCTTGTTGATGGCGACAATCGTCTTGGAGGTCCGCATTCCTGCCTGGTGCTGGATGGCGCCGGAGATGCCGCAGGCGATGTAAAGGTCCGGCGATACGACCTTGCCGGTCTGGCCCACCTGGTTCGCGTAGGGGACATAGCCCGCGTCCACTGCGGCGCGGCTGGCGCCAACGGCGGCCTTGAGGACCGAGGCCAGCTCCCGGATCAGCCCGAAGCCCTGGTGCGCCTTCCAGACCTCGATCTGCTTCTCATCCTTCAGGTCTGCCGGGGGCGTCAGCTTGGGATTGTTCGAGACGCCCCGACCGCCCGAAACGATGACCGCTGCGTCTGTCAGGCTCACGCCACTCTCGGCGGCCTTGTATTCAATGACCTCGGTTGTACCTTCCACCGCAGGCTCAACGCGGGTAAGCGTGCCGCTCCGGCCTGCAATCGCCTCCGGCTTGGGGAAGGCCCGGCTACGCAGGGTGATGATGTGCGGCTTGGCCTTGCCACAGACTTCCTTGATCAGCAGCTTGCCGGCGTAGATCGGCCGAGTGACGACAACCAGGCCGTCCTTGACCTCGAATGCGACCCCATCCGGCGTGACGCCGGTTTCCAGGTCAACAGCCACCATCGCGGCCAGCTCGCGCGTCCGGCTCGAGGTCGGCATCAGCAACACCTGCACTGAGCCCTGGGAGGCCAGCTTGGCCACTACACCGGCGTAGGCCTCCGCCCGGTAGTCTTTCAACCCGGCGGCGTCCGCCAGTAGGACCTCATCGGCGCCGTGCTCGAAGGCCTCCTTGGCGACAGCCTCGACCTGATGCCCGACGACAACGGCGGTAACGCCGCCACCCAATGCCTCCGCCACGTTGCGGGCCGCACCCAAGGCCTCCCATGAGGACACCGTGGGCGTCCCCTGGAAATGATCGATGTAGGCAAAGACTTTGTTGGACATCAGATCACCTTCTCCTGGAGCAGTCGATCGGCGAGCCTGCCGGCGATCTCCTCAGGTGTTGTACCTTCGATCATCTCGCAATGGGTTTCGACCTTGGGCGGGGCGATGACTTCCGGCCATGACAGAACCGCGCCCGGAACCGCCTCCAGTCCGGCAGCTGCCGCTGTCCAGATGGGGATCTCCGTTCGAGAGGCCTTACGGATGCCCATGAACGACGGGTAGCGCGGCTCGTTGATCTCCTTGACCACACTGACTACTGCCGGTAGCGGGCTCCGCACCACTTGGCGGCCCTCGTCGATCATCCGCTCAACGGTGATCGTCTTGCTGTTGGGATCCAGCGCCGCCACCGCCGCGACGAGGCTGAGCGCCGGCCACCCCAGGCGCCTGGCCACTTGGGGCCCAATCACGCCGGTATCGCTATCGACTGCCTGGCGTCCGCAGAACACCAGGTCGATCGCGTCCATCTTCTTGATGGCACCCGCCAGGGCCTTCGAGACCACCAGCGAGTCCTTCCCCTCCAGCGCCGGGTCGCTGATCAGGATGGCCTCGTCACAACCCATGGCCAGGGCGTGCTTGAGCGCCTCCTTCGCCTGCTCCGGACCCAGGCTCAGCGCCGTGACCTTGCCGCCGTGCGCCTCCTTCGTCCGCAGGGCCTGCTCCACGGCAAACTCATCCCAGGGGTTGATGACCAGAGGCGCATCCCCCCACGAGACCTTGCCGTCCTGGACGGTGATCGTGGCGGCAGTGTCGGGCGTCTGCTTGACGCATACGACGATGTTCAAAGCAACCTCCTCTTGCGTGTGATGTAAGTTCCCGTCTGTGATCTGACAGCCGGTCCGCGGCTTTCGTTGATGAGATCTGTTGGCAAGCCCTCGAGCGCCGGGGTGGATAGCCCCGGCCGTTTGGGCCTTCTTCCCTCCCTCCATGCCACCGGCCTGCGCCGGCGGAAGCATCTGAACAGACTCGGCGGCCGACGAAAGCTCGCGATCGAGTTAACCAATCGGGCAGGAAGGACGTGCAGCCGATTCCGGAGCCTCGCCTTCCCACGAACCACCCTCGGCGAGCGGCCCGGAATCGACAGCCCGATTATAGCCTCGAGTGGGCGTTCAGACAATCGCCCGCGGATCGCGGGGCCGCATCCTCAACGCTAGGCCAACAGACATAACCGGTCCGCCTCCAGCATGCCCAAGAGGCGTCGCCTCGGCCTTATGCGCCTTCTCAAGTGTGGAGCTCCCTCGTGACCATGGGCCGTCCACTCCCCGTTCAGCCGCGGGCTGGCCTCAATCCTCTTTGTCCGGCAGTGCTTCTGCACCCCAACCGGCGCTGTACCCGCCGCAGCATCCCATCGGTGTATCGGCCAGGCAGCCTCGGCCGCCGTCTCGGACGGCAAGCGGAGGGCCTTCCCGGCGCCGACTCATCACTGTGCGCTCTCCCCAGGCGCGCACTATAATCCCGCCGGAGAAGGAGCCTGGCGCCCGTGCGTGAACGCCTTGCACCCTGCTGGCCTCATATCCTCTTGGCAATGGCCATGGTGCTCGTCCTGAGCCCCAGCGCGGTGCCCTGGCCACTTGTGGACTCCCTGCGGAGCGCAGCCTCCGCGCTGACAAGCGGGCAATCGAACGAGGCTGTCGAGGCCCTCGAGACGGCCATCGCCTTTGAGCCTGAGATGGGGGAGCTTCACCCACTTGCCGCTGCGGCCTCGCTGGCGGCCGGTGACGCCGCCCGCGCTGTTGACCACCTTCGCGCCGCCGATCGCCTCCTGCCGCCCGACCCCTCCCGCCAGTGCCTCCTGGGAATCGCGCTCCAGGAATCAGGGGATGTGCCGGGGGCAGTCGCGACCTGGCAGAGCCAATCAGAGACTTGTTGGCAGCAACCAGGGATCCTGGATCGGCTGGCCCGGATCGCCATCGACTCGGATGATCGCGCCACGGCCGAGGCCATGCTGGAGTCCTTAGCCGGCTTGCAGCCGGCGGACAGCCAGTCCCAGCTGCGCCTGGCATTGGTCATCGCCACCCAGCGTCCTGAAGAGGCGCTCCCCCATCTTCGGTCGGCAGATGCCCTTACCCCGGGTGGAAACCTGCTGGCTCAGGCCTTGGTCCGGGGCATCACCGACGCCCAAGCCGAGGCGCAGCCAGCCTACACACTGGCGCAGGTGGGGCAGGCGCTTGCCAGGCAGGGCGAATGGCGCATGGCAGCCTGGGCCTTCGAGAGCGCCATAGAGCTGGAGCCGGGTTATGTGCAGGCCCGTGCCTATCTGGGGCTGGCGCTCGACCGCGCGGGTGGCGACGGGCTGGCGCAGCTCCAGGCCGCCGAGGCGGCGGCACCCTCCGCCGCCCTGCCGCACCTCTTCCTGGGCATTCATTGGCATGCTCTCGGCCAGATGGACCGCGCCCTGGCGGAACTCATGACGGCGGCCGATCTCGACCCGTCGAATCCCGCCATCGCCGCGGAGCTCGCGGGAGTCTACGCCGATCTGGGCGATGTCCAACCTTCCCTGGCGGCTTTCCGCACCGCGGCCGCGTTAGCGCCGCAGGAGCCCGGCTTCTGGCTGCTCCTGGCAGAGTTCTCCCTCAGTCGCGAAGTCGAAGTCGAGGCCGTTGGTTTGCCCGCCGCCCGCAACGCCGCGGTTCTCAGTCCCCAGGATCCCGCGGCAATCGACGCCTTGGGTTACGCCTGCTTTCTCGTTAACGACTTCGGCCTGGCGGAACGATTCCTGACCCGGGCCGTCGAACTCGACCCTCTGCGTGCTCGGACCCAGTACCACCTCGGCCTGCTGCGTCTTTACCAAGGCGATACCGCCACAGCCATGCAGGCCTTACAGACGGCCGTTCGGCTCGACGCGGTGGGGCAAGTAGGGGACCTCGCCCGGCGGACCCTGGAACGGTTTCTCCCGCCGGCCCCCTAGACCGGCCTCCGGTCCCCTCCTCTGCCTTCGGCCGATGTGCTAGAATGCGCCCCTCAATGGCGGAGAACCGCATGCAAACACCCACGTTCCTGAGACGTCTGCTGTTGAGCGGCGCGCTGGCGGCGACACTCCTCCTCGGCGCCGCGAGGTGCACCTGGACGGAGATTCCGGCCGAGTCCGGATCCGTTCTCTTCCAGGATGACTTCGCCCGGGCCTCGAGCGGCTGGGACCGTTACCAGGACAGCCTGTACTCCTCGGACTACGTCGACGGCGTCTTCCGCATCTCTATCGCCGCGCCCGACACCAATGCCTGGGCTACGCCGGGACTGGACATCGGCGATGTCCGCATCGAGGTGGAAGCAACCAAGGTCAGTGGGCCGGATGACAACGTCTTTGGCATCCTGTGCCGCTATCAGGATTCCCAGAACTTCTACTTCTTCCTGATCTCCAGCGACGGCTTTGCTGGGGTCGGCGTCCGCCGCGCTGGCGAGACGACGCTCCTCAGCGGCTTGGCCATGACCCCCAGCGAGGCCGTCCTCCAGGGCTCAGCCCGCAACCATCTCAGGGCAGACTGCTTCGGCGACCAGCTTGATCTCTACGTGAATGGCCAGGCCGTGGCCCACGCCGTGGCCTCCGACTGGCTGCGCGGCGATGTCGGTCTCATCGCTGGGACGTATGCCGAACCCGGCGTCGTCATCGACTTTGACAACTTCTCCGCGCTGCAACCCTGACCGTGTGTGGTCCGCTGGCCCTGTCTTTGGCCTCAAAGCGACCTTGGCAGGGTGACGAGAAAGCGCCTTCCCGTAGAAGACCTCCAAAAGGCAGGGCCTTTCATCACACTCCCAGGGGCGGCCCATGCGGGCCGCCGGTCAGCACGGTGCCCGCCCGGCCCCGCAAGACGTGAATCCCCAGACCTCCGCCAAGGGCCGAAGCGGGGCGCGCTCGGGCAAGGGTGTCGCACCTGCTCCGCCCGTCCTGCTTCCACAGGCCGCCTGTCACCTGTATAATGAGTCTATGCTGACCAAAGAGATGCTGGAAACCTCGCTGAAAGAAGCCATGCGGGCAAGGGATGACGTCCGCAGGCGCACTCTGCGCATGATCCTCTCTGCCGTGAAACTGGCGGAAGTTGACCGCCGCGGGCCGCTGGACGAGCCCGGCCTGCTGGCCATCCTTGGGCGGGAGGCCAAGACGAGGCATGAAACCATCGCCGACGCGGAGCGGGCCGGCCGGAGCGACCTTGCCGAGGCAGCCCGGGCCGAGCTGGCCATCGTTGAAGCCTACCTGCCGAAGCCTCTGACCTCGGAGGAGATGGAGGCGCTGGCCAGGAAGTCGATCGCCGAGACCGGGGCCACGACCCTAGCCGACATGGGCCGGGTCATGAAAGCCTTGATGCCGCAGATCCAGGGCCGGGCAGACGGCAAGACGGCCAGTGAGTTGGTGCGGCGTCTTCTCTCCCCAACTTAGCCTTCTCGTATGGAAGAAAGCCCGATCCCGCCCTCAACCCCTGGCCAGCGCCTCAAGGCCATCTGGCACCTCGCCCGCCTGTGGCTGATCTTCGTCGCTGGGCTGGCAGCTGTGGCAGCCATCCTCTCGTTGCCGCTGGCGACCCGGGGCTCAACGATCGGGCTTCAAGTCAACGACGTCGCCCCGCAGGACATCCTGGCTCCGTATGCACTCTCCTATGTGAGTGATGGCCTGACGAGCCAAGCACGGGACGCAGCCGCAGCCGCGGTTCTGGACATCTACGACACGCCTGACAGCCGGGTGGCTCGCCAGCAATCCGAGAGGCTCCGGGCAACGCTCGAGTACATCGACACCGTCCGCGCCGATTCGTACGCCTCCGCTGAACAGAAGCTGTCGGATCTGGCGGCCATGTCCGACGTCCGCCTGGAGCCCCAGACTGCCCAGGCATTGCTCGACCTGCCCCAACCCCGCTGGGAAGCGACTAAGCTGGAGGCGGTCTCCGTCCTGGAGCAGGTGATGAGATCCGAGATCCGGGAGGATCGGCTGGCTGAGGCCAGGCGAATGGTCCCGGCTTTGGTCAGCATATCACTTCCCGAAAGCCAGGCTACGATCGTAGCGCAGCTTGTTTCCGCCCTTGTCGCCGCCAACACTCTCTACAATGACGATGCGACTCAGGCGGCCCGGGCGGAAGCGCGCCAGGCCGTGGCCCCGGTGTCCAAGTCCTATGCCGCAGGCGAAACCATCATCGCCCACGGTCAGGTGGTGACCCCCTTGCACATCGAGGCATTACGGGCCTTCGGCCTGCTCACGCCACCGGATCCATGGCGGGAGATCGCCGCCCGATCGCTGCTGGTCGTCTTGCTCAGTTTCACCGTCGCCCTCTACACTTCCAGCACCCACGCACACCAGGTCAAGAGCACCCGCATGGCCCTTACACTGACGGGCCTGTTCGTGGTGGCGGCGTTTGGGATGCAAGTGATGATCCCGGGGCGGACGGTGCTGCCATACCTCTTCCCGGCGGCCACCGTGCCGATGCTGCTGGCCATCCTCTTCGGCCCGGGGATGGGCGTCGTGGCTTCCCTGGTACTCGGGGTATTGGGCGGTTTTCTCGGCCCGCGCGGCCTGGAATTGGGCGTGTACATGATGCTCAGCGGCGCCGTGGGAGCGCTGGTGATCGGTCGGGCAGAACGCCTCAGTTCCTTCTTCTGGGGTGGCATCGGAGCGGCCATGGCCGCCGCGGCAATAGTGGCCATCTTTCGATTCCCCGACCCCTCCATGGATGCCCTGGGCAAGGCGACGCTTCTGGCAGCCGCCCTCGTCAGTGGGGGCCTCTCCGCCAGCCTGTGCTTCGGCCTGCTCCTGCTCGCTGGGAGCGTCCTGGGGATCACGACTAGCCTGCAGCTCATCGAGCTCTCTCGGCCCGATCATCCGCTTCTTCAGCTCCTCCTGCGTCAGGCGCCGGGGACCTACCAGCACAGTCTGCAGGTGGCGAACCTTGCTGAACAGGCCGCCCGGGCAATCGGGGCCAACACGCTTCTGACCCGCGTCGGGGCGCTGTACCACGACATCGGTAAGGCCGTCCGACCCCACTTCTTTATCGAGAACCAGGTCGCCGGGCAGAACGTCCACGAGCAACTGGATCCCACCACCAGCGCCAGCGTCATCCTGTCCCATGTGCGCGACGGCCTCGAGCTGGCGCGCAAGTACCGGCTCCCGAGCAGTGTCCAGGCCTTCATCCCTGAGCACCACGGGAAGCTCGAGGCCGGCTACCAGCTCAAGGCCGCCATCGAGGCCGCCGGCGGAGACGCCCTCCGGGTGAATCCAGAGGACTTCACCTACCCGGGCCCTCGGCCTCGCTCGCGGGAGACGGCGATTCTCATGTTGGCCGATGGCACCGAGGCCAAGGCCCGCGCTGAGGGCCCTCTCGAGGACGCAGCCATCGACCGCCTGGTGCGCTGGGTCATCGAGGACCGGCTCTCCAAGGGTCAGCTCGACCGCACCGATCTCACCCTGAAAGACATCGACACCATCCGCCGTTCGTTTGTCAACACGCTGCGCGGCATTTACCATCCCCGTATTCGCTACCCGGACTCGACCGAAGGCGAGGGCGAAACTCCATCGTCCGTCTCTCCACCTACCGGCAAGACGGGGAGATGATGAGCTACCGGATTCACTTTCGCGGTCGCGGGTCACGGCCACCAGAGACTTCGGAAATCCGAAAGGCCGTCCTGGCTGCCCTGGCGCATGAGGCGGTGGCGCCGGGGGAACTTGCTATCGTCCTGGTCGACGAGGAGCAGATGCGCGAGCTCAGTCGCGCCTACCGCAAGAAGGACGCCTCTACGGACGTCCTGGCATTCCCCGATGGCACCCCCGACCCCGACTCCGGCCTGCTCTACTACGGCGATGTCGCTATCGCCTTGCCCGTTGCCGAGGTCCAAGCCGCCAAAGCCGGGCACACCCTCAAGGCCGAGATGAGCCTGTTGGCCGTTCACGGCGTCCTCCACCTGCTCGGCTATGACCACGCTACTCCAGGTGACCGAAAGCGGATGTGGGCGACGCAGACGGAGATCCTTCAATCCTTGGGCGATAACATCAGATCCGCTTAGGAGAGCCCATGCATTCCCCTCAACGCTCGCGCAATCGCATCGCCTCCTTCCGCTATGCATTCGCCGGTTGGTGGTATGTCCTGCGGACCCAGCGCAATGCCTGGATTCATGCCGTCGCCAGCCTCTCGGTCCTCGGGCTTGCCGCCTGGCTGAGACTGGGGCGCCTGGAATGGGCGCTGCTTCTGGGGGCCATCGGACTGGTGTGGCTGGCCGAGTTCCTCAACACCGCTCTAGAGGCCGTCGTCGATCTGGCTAGCCCCGAACACCATCCTCTGGCCAAGGTGGGAAAGGATGTGGGTGCGGCCGCCGTGCTCATTGCCGCCCTGACGGCCGCAGCGATCGGCCTCCTCGTCGTGGGACCCTCGCTCTGGGCCAAGCTCGGCGGGACAGGCTGAGGCCGGCACTTGCCACGACGCGCAGCCTACGTCGAGCCCGGTGAGGGTCGGTCTCACCTCGGCGAGCTAGGATCCCCCTGACGAGCAGGAGCCTCCAGAGCTCTCGCTCCCCCTTCCCGGCGCCTAGGCTCGACGGCGCGTCGCACGCCTGGCCCCCCCATGGGATCGAATCGACGACCCGGCTTGGGCCCCACGGGGGACCTCCCGTCCCGTTGCACCTCCCCCGTATCTGTGCCATAATGCCCTTTTGAGGGATGGCGCCGGTCATCGCCACCCGGGATTAGGCATCCAATGGCACCAGAAGACTCCAATCGGGCGAGCAACCTGTTCTTGGCGGCAACCGCCAGCTTCGATTTCTTCAACCCCGGCCAGGCTCTTGGCGGCCTGCTCAAACTTGCGACCGAGCTCCTTGGTACGGACCGGGCTGCCCTCTACGAGTTCGACGAGGAGGCTGCCAGCTTCGCCCCGCGTTTCGCCCACGGCGCCGCCATCAGTGAACTCGGCCGGCTCTCTGCCTCCGCTGAGCACCCCGCGCTCCGAACGGCCCTGTCCAAGCGTCGGGCAACCTCCGGCGGAGAGTCTCGCGGGTCCCTTGGCCTGCCCCTCGCCCCCGGCGAGGTCGCCGTGGCGCCATGCCTCGCCGGCGGGCAGACGATCGGCCTGCTCTTCGTCGCCACGCAGAAGAAGCACATCTACCAGCCGGAAGACCTGGAGACGCTCGAAGTCCTTGCCGCCCGGGCCGGGGAAGTCCTGACCTTTGCGCGCCAGACGGCCAGCCAGGGCTACCTTTTCCACAAGCTTTCGCTGCTCTACCAGGCAAGCCATGCGATCACCAGCACGCGCGAACGCCAGGAGACGGTCCGGCAAACCGCCGCCCACCTGCTCAAGGCCACCTCGGCCGACATCTGCGAGGTCCTGGTCTTCGAGGAAGGCAACAACCAGACCACACGCTTCCGCCAGCAGCTGGGGAAGTCGGTGCAGCACACGGTTGTCTCGCTCATCACGGACTCGATGCCCGACTACCCGATCCACAAGCAGGTCGTGGCCGAGCTGCGCCCGGCGACGCTGAGCCAGCTGCCGCCGCAGGGATCGGCCAAGGATATGGCGATGCTGCAGGCGGAGGGCATCTCGGCGGCGGCGGTCTTCCCCTTGGCCACCGGCAACACGGCCCTGGGAATCGTCCGCCTGCTCTACAACCAGCCTGGCCGCCAGATCACGGATCAGGAGATGGAACTGGCGCAAGCCATCATCAACATCGGCGCCGTCGGCCTTCAGGACGCGCTCCATCTCGAAACGGCTGAGAACCGGGCGACCCAGCTTCAGGCGTTGGGCGAGATCGGGCGCGAGATGACCTCCACCCTCGACCTCGAGACCGCCCTCGAGAACGCCATGCGCCACACGCAGCGGCTGTTGCAGGTTGAAGCCTGCGTGCTCTTCCTTCTCGACGAACGCGGTGAGAAGCTCGTCCTCAAGGCCACGGGAGGCAGCCAGGTGCGCATCCGCGACGTCGCCATCGGGCTGGAGGAAGGCATCGCCGGCTGGGTCACCCGCAACCGGAAGCCACTGATCGTCAACGACGTCCGCAGCAACCCCCTTTACCATAGCGCCATCGACGGCCAGACGGGCTTGCTCACGACCTCGGTCGTGTGCGTCCCCCTGGAGACCCGGGGACAGTTGCTGGGCGTGATCGAGGCCATCAACCATCCACGGGGCGCCTTCAACCTGGCGGACCAGCAGCTGCTGTCCTCCGTCGCCTCCTGGGCGGGCATCGCCCTCGACAATGCTAACCTCTTCCAGAGGGTTGCCGAAGGCCGCAGCCGACTCGAGGCCACGTTGGTGGAGACGGCCGACGCTGTCGTCCTCACCGACCGGACTGGTATGGTCATCCTGGTCAACAAGGCAGCCTCCCAGTACTTCCGCATCAATGCTGAGATGGCCGTCGGACGGCCGGCCAGCGAGATCTTCACGGAACACCCCCTGGGTGATCTGCTGTCCAATCCGGATGTCAGCCTGCCCACCAGCCTGGAGGTCACCACCCCGTTGGACCGTGTTCTCTACGCCACCATCAGCCAGGTGACAGACGTTGGCCGGGTGGCTGTAATGCAGGACATCACCGCCCTCAAGCAGATCGACCGCATGCGCTCTCAGCTTCTGGGGACCGCCGCCCACGATCTCAAGAACCCCCTCAACGCCATCCGGCTGGGCGCCGATTTGCTCGGCGACGCCCCGCTGACCGACCTGCAGCGGCGGGCCCTCAGCATGATGCAGCGGGCGACCGAGAGCATGACCAACCTGATCACCTCCTTGCTGGAGACGATCCGGGTCGAGTCGACGGCCATGTTCACTCTCGAACCCTGCCAGATCACCGACCTGATCCGCCGCTCGATCGAGGACCTGCGACCGCTGTCCGAGGCCAAAAAGCACACCATCGAGTTTCAGCCGCCGTCGGAACCGATCCTCATCATGGGAGACCCCGGGCGGCTCAATTCGGTGATGACCAACCTGCTGAGCAACGCCATCAAGTTCACCGACAAAAACGGCCACATCCGCGTCCACGTCTCCGGCGACGACGAGAAGGTGCGGGTCGACATCACCGACGACGGGCCGGGTATCCCCGAGGACGAGCTTCCCCGCGTCTTCGATCCCCTCTTCCGAGGCCAGAATGCGACGCGCGACCCGAACAATCCCATCGAAGGTACCGGGTTGGGCCTGGCGCTGGCCAAGACGATGGTCGAGCAGCACGGCGGCCGGATCTGGGTGAACAGCAAAGTGGGCGAGGGATCCACGTTCACCTTCGCCCTGCCACGGGAGCCAACCCCCAAGACCGGATCGCTCCGTCGGGAGGGATAGCCGCTCTCGGGAAGAGACCAGCCCGCCCCGTCGCCTCTGCAGACGGGCGGGCTGCGTGATTCCTGGCGAGGTGAAGCGCCCTGCCTCGAGCCAGCCAAGGACGGAGATTCCCCTATGAGACCCCCAACTCTGCACTTCGGAACCGTCGGCGCGCCAATCTCAACCCCCAAGAAGCCCGGGGGCTCGGTCGGGGCCGTCAGGCGTCTGGCCGAGCTTGGCCTCAGCGCGTTCGAGCTTGGTTGGGTCCAATCGGTCCGAGTGAGCGAGGAGACCTGCGCCGCGATTCGGGAAGCGGCCACCCAGGCCGGCGTAAACCTCAGTGTGCACGCCCCCTACTTCATCAACCTCAACGCCGATGCCTCGGAGTGGCCGAAAAGCCGCAAACGGCTCATGGACGCCGCCCACTTTGGCAACCTGGCAGGCGCGACCGACATCGTCTTTCATCCCGGCTCCTACTTCGGCCATCCCCCAGGAGAAGTGCTGGAAACCGCGATCCCTCGCCTGCGGGAGTGCATGGAGGAGTTGCGCGCCGCCGGCAATCCGGCAGTTCTGCGAGCGGAGACGATGGGCAAGAGCGCCATGCTTGGATCGTTGGAAGATGTATTCGTCATGTCCCAGGAGATCGAGGGCGTCGAGCCTTGTATCGACTTCGCCCATCTCCACGCCCGCTGCGGGGACGGATCGCTCAATTCCTACGAGGAATGGAAGCGAATCCTGGCGGCATACAAAAAGGCGCTTGGCGCCCGATCGCTCCGGCGTCTGCACTGCCACCTCTCCGGCATCGAATACGGCGCCAAGGGCGAACGCAACCACGTCCGCTTCGCCGAGTCCGATCTGGACCTGGAAGGCCTGTTCCAGGCGCTGGCGGAGTTCGGCGTCCAAGGGCGCCTCTTATGCGAGAGCCCGGTCTTGGAGGAGGACGCTCTCGTCTTCCAGCAGGTCTGGCGCCGAACCCTTGGCGAGGGAGCTGCATGACCTCTCGGCGCGCCACGCATCTGAATGCGCTCAACCAGGCGATCACCACCTGCAATCGCTGCGCCCGCCTGGTGGAGTATCGACAGTGTGTGGCTCGCGAGAAGCGCCGGGCCTTCCGGGACCAGGAGTATTGGGGGCGTCCCGTCCCCTCGATCGGCGACCCCCGCGCCCGGGTTCTCCTGGTGGGCCTGGCGCCGGGCGCGCACGGCTCCAACCGCACTGGGCGGATGTTCACCGGCGACGGCTCGGGTGACTTTCTGACCCCCGCCCTCCACCGCGCCGGCTTCGCCAACCAGCCGACCTCCACAGATGCCCAAGACGGACTACGGCTGAAGGACCTGTACGTCGTGGCCGTTGCACACTGCGCCCCGCCGGACAACAGGCCAACGCGCGCCGAGATCAGCAACTGTCGCCCCTACCTTCTCAAGCACCTTCAGCTGCTTCGGGACGTTCGCGTCCTGATTGCACTGGGCAGGGTTGCGTTCGACGGCTTGCTGGTTGCGCTTATGGAGGGTGGGATGGAGTTGCCAACGCCGCGGCCGGTCTTCTCCCACGGAGCCGAGTTCGGACTGGGGCGGTACACGCTGCTGGCGACCTATCACCCCAGCCGGCAGAACACGCAGACTCGCCGCCTCAC
>CAZEMA010000001.1:20947-25317 GCA_964513155.1 uncultured Anaerolineaceae bacterium | reverse complement strand
GCGCAGGCTGTCGGAAAGGCAGACCGTGTATCGGGTCTGCGACCCGCCGGGCGCGATTCCTACCACAGTGGCTTCATGCGCGACCCGGGCATTTCCTGGGAGGGATCCAGCGCCGCCGAGCTCGATCCGCCGGCTCCACCGGTGAGCGCGGTGATGCGCCCCCACCTGGCGGCGCGCAGCAGAGGAAGCACTCATTGCCCAACGGCATGTCCACATCCAGCCCACCCATGGGGCCAAACGCGATGCCGAGATTGCTGCCCAAGGGGATGGAAGAAGCCAGCTAAGGGAGGAAGCCATTTGTCCCCGTCTCCGTACTCGCGGGGTCTTTCCAGAACACTTCTATTGAGGTCGCCGGAGACACAGCTGCGGTTCGCCCTGGCAGGGTGATTGAAAATCGCCTTGCTCGAAGAAGAGTCCGATTGAGCGAGCAGTGGCTTGCTGGACCTGAGAGGCTAGTCGCCCCTGCCGCGGGGCTTGCGCAGGAGCGCCAGGCCGAAAAGGACGATGACGAGCGCAATCACGATCAGATACTCGGCGACGCCGACAACGCCCGCGAGCACCTTGAAGACCTGGAGCAGTACGACGATGCCAGTTACGATCAGCAGGATCGCCAGCAGAACCCGTCGCCGTCCGAGTCTCACGGCCCCATCCGATCGCCATCCACCTGGTCGAACGGGCATGGCTTGAGGCGCCCAGGAACGAACCCCGCGCCCAGGATGGGACTCTGCCAGGTTCGCCGCGAGGGTCTCCTCTCTCCGAAGATCGGCCGGCCAGGCAGGGGCCTCACTTGAGGAAGATCCTCTCTGGGTCCACGACCTCGCGCAGGATGTGCAACTCCTCTGGTGTCGGCGCGGGGGTCTCCGTTGCGCCGGCAATATCAAGAGGAAAGCCGGTATCGTCCGCCACAGCCTGGGGGCTTACCCCCGGGTGGTAGCTTGCCAGATACATGGCCTTGGTGTCGGGCCGGAAGCGCATCACCCCTTTGGTGGTGACAACGACGCTCGGCCCTCCCCGCACGAGACCAGACCTGAGGCGGCTGTCGCCGCCCTCCAGCCATCCCGGGCTGGTGATGTAGTCGACCTTCTCGGGGAAGCGACGTTGCTCGTGCGAGGCAATGATGATCGTATGCTTCGCCAGGCAAGCGATGTCACAGGCCCCGCCGCTGCCCGAGAAACGGACGCGGGGGTGGCGCGGGTCGAGCCCAATCGAGGTGCTGTTGATATTGCCGTAGCGGTCGACCTGGGCCCCGCTCAGGAAGCCGACGTCGACGCGCCCTGCCTGCAGCACGTAGGAGAAGACCTCGATCAGGCCCGCCGCCGTGGCCGCGCCGCGCATGTTGCGAGGGTCTCCGACCGACATCGGCAGATGGGCCAGCCGACTGGCGGCCGTGCCGGCCTCAAAGATGATGCAGCAGTTCGGGGCATGGGTTCGCTGAGCCAGCATCACCCCCAGCATGGGCAGCCCCGTCCCGGCGAAAACGATCTCGCCCTCTTTGATCTCCCGGGCGGAGGTTACGGCCATCAGTTCGGTCAGGGTGTACCTGTGGTCGCTCATGCCTCCAGCCTCCTGCGCTTCAGATCCGGGCTGTAGCCGTAGGCAGGGTCTGCCTTCAGGCCCTCCAGGCGCGCATTGCCCCCGACGACCTCCAGGTACCCGGCGTGGTCGGTCACGCCGTAGACGAAGGTGTCAAGATAGCGGCGGAAGGTAGCATCTTCCCGGGCGCCTTCATGGTAGGTCTTCAGTTGGCGCGGGTCGTAGTCGTAGTAGCCGAACACGGCATAGGGATGCGCCCCGAAGGGGACATGGCAGACATGCTGGACGGCGAAATAGGGGATCGGGTTGCGCGCCGGGTCGGTGCGCAAGACCTCTTCGTCGACGATCTCCTCTGCCGTCACGATCAGGCAGTCGGCGGAAAGGGCCTGCTGCACATCGGCGAACGTCTGGCCCTCGATGCGAACGGTCCCCAGCGGGGTGGCCTTCTGCACGTGGATGACGGCAAACTCCGTGTGGATCGCCGGCACCAAAACGACCCGATCCTCGGGATCAAACGGCGACTGCATTACATGCAGCTTCTTGGGAGAAGTCCGCGGATCCGACGCCCTTTGCTCAGCCGTGAGGGCCTCCTGGGCAAGCACGTCGCTGCCGAGCAGGCTCCGAATGGGCAGGAAGGGGATGCCCATGGCACCCGCCGTGAAGCGGGCGACCATGGCGAAGTTACTGTAATCCTCCCACTCGATCTGCCCGCCCTCGACCGCCTGGCGCCAGCGGGGGCCAACGGTGTTGAAGGCCTCATCGGCCTCGTAGGCGAGCTCCACTCGGCGGACACAGCCGGCGCCGATCAAGATGTCCCAATCGCCGCCGGGCGAGTGGCCAAACAGATAAAGATCCCGCCGTCCGAGCCGGATCAGCTCATACACGAACGCCATCGGGTGACGCTGCGTGGTGAAGCCGCCAAAGGATATGCTTGCCCCATCGGGGACAAGCGCAGCGGCCTCGGCCAGTGGAATGATCTTGTTCTGCATCAGCCTTCTCCTGACGGTCGACCTGGGGATTGTGTGGCCGGAGCCTGCGAACCGCCCTGTGAACACGCTCGGCTCGCACGCAGGCTAGGCCCGATGCCTGCAGACGCCTGCCTACGGTGTCGATGGGGCGACGGACGGGCCGGGCCTCAACCGAGTCCTGAGCCCCGGACAACGCTCCGGCGGCTATCGACCCTGGGCCAGCTCAAGGCAGCCTTCCGGCTTGCTGAACGGGTGAGAAATGGCAAGAGTCCCTGGGGGATCCCAAGGGATGTCACTCCGACGGGAAACGGACCTCTTCCTTGCCGGCGAGCTTGTCATTGATCCGTTGGACGACAATCTCCAGATGCTTAGGCTTGTGGACGAAGTCGAGATCGTCGCTCCGGATGGTCAGGACCGGGCAAATGTCGAATTTGGCCAGCCATTCGGTGTAGCACTTGTCCAGCAGACTGAGGTAGTCGGCAGTGATCCCCTTCTCCATGTCCCGCCCGCGAGCTCGTATTCGCTCCAGGAGCACCGGGACCGGCGTCTTCAGGTACAGCAGAAGGTCTGGGGCTGGCAGGCTGTTGACCACGAGGGCATACACGCAGCGATAGGTCTTGTAGTCCCGCTCGGTGACGTTGCCCAGAATCAAGCTAGCCCGGGCGAAGATCTCGGCGTCCTCATAGATGGAGCGGTCGACGATGGCCGATTCCGGCAGCCGGGCGAGCGCCATGTGCTGCTCCGCCCGGTGGCCGAGGAAGAAGATCTGAAGGTGGAATGCCCATGCCCGCATGTCCGCATAGAAGTCGGCCAGATAGGGATTGTCGGCCACAGACTCATAGGCCGTGTGCCAGCCCAGGCGTTCCCCCAGCCGCTCTGTCAGCGAGGTCTTGCCGGCTCCGATGTTCCCAGCGACGAGCACAAAACGCTTGGCCATAGGATCCGAATTCCCCTTTCAAGAAGGCTCCGCAAGAGCGAGAGTTGAGGATGGCAGAAGTATACAACAGGGCTTGCCTCCCGGCCTGGGCCGGACCGGCTTGAGGCCGCCCGAGACCCTGCCTTCGAGATCCTTTCAACCTCTCTCTGCCGCCGTCTACCCTCTTCCGGCGGCCTATCCACGATTGCCGATGCCAGTCGCCGCTCGCCGGCCGCCGACGCCCTCTCCGCACGCCAGGCAGCCCAATGGGCGTACCTGAGTACTTGTCGCGCGGCCGCCTGAGCTGGGGTGAAGTCGGCCGGGGATGGATCACGGTGAACCGAAACCGGCTTCCTCCGGTTGTGGTATCCGGCGAGAACGTGCGTGACCAACTACTGACGACGCGGGTCCCCCATCTCAGACCCCGAGAGTCCCTCGATGAGCCGAATCGCAGTAGGTCAGGACTAGGCGTGCGACGAAAGACCCATGCTTCCTGCAAAGAATTCGCACATGTGGTGGTTGGGGCTTCGCCCCAACCACCACATGTGCGGTTCTTTTCTCCGGGCAAGGCGGTCTTTCATCACCTTGCTAGAACTGAGCGCCTGTCAGCACTCGCTGAAGCCGCAGGCGCGGCACTTGCGGCAGCCCTCCTCGTTCACCAACGCGGCCTCGCCGCACTCCGGGCAAAGGTCGCCGATCTGCATCGGAAGCTGCCCGGCGGGAACGATCTCGATCTCGACGGGCATTGACTCGGGGGTCTGGCCCAGGTACTCGGCCAAAGCTCTGGCCACGCCATCCGGCAGGGAAAGCACGCGGTTCGGGCCGAAGCCCATGGGCCGCCCGCCGCCGATTCCGGCCAGCTGACGGACGACTTCGGCCATCCTCTCCCGAGGCGGCACGAGGGAGGCCACTCGCAGTGCGTACGAGACCAGCCGACCGATCGCCTCGGAGAC
>CAZEMA010000001.1:13290-20847 GCA_964513155.1 uncultured Anaerolineaceae bacterium | reverse complement strand
GTTAGACCTTTGCAGCCGAGCTCCCAGGCCAGTCGGTAGGCCTTGGCGACGTCTTCCGGCGCGGCGTCCTCGGCGAAGTTACAGGTCTTCGATAGGCTGTTGTCCACGAACACCTGGAGTGCCGCCTGCATGCGGACGTGCTCATCCGGCGTGATGTCCTGGGAGACAACAAAAACGTGGCGCAGGTGCTCGGGAACGCCGGCTACCTCCTGGCAGGAACCCTCTTCCAGCACCTGCTCGACGATGGTCTCACGCGCCTCCTCGTCTAGGCCCGACTCCATCAGCGCCTGCTCAAACAGTGGGCTGGTGTAGTGGAGTTGGAGATCGCTGCCCCGGTCGTCCACATGGCGGGAGTAGGCCAACGCAAACACCGGTTCGCAACCGTAGCTCTCGCAGCCTGCGACCGTGCCTACGGTGCCGGTCGGCGCGATGGTCGTCTGTGCCGCGTTGCGCATGCCGTGTTGGCGCAGGCCCTCGCGGACCAGCTCCCAGTCCACTTCCGGTCGACCGAAGTCACGGCTATGGGGGAAGAGAGGCATGGGGGGCTGCCAGCGGAGGTCTTCAGAGTCGTAGATGCTGCCATGGAGAGCGGGGAACGGCCCCCGCTGGCTGGCCAGGTCGATGCTGGTGAGCATGCAGTGGTAGCGGATGAATTCCATCAGCTGCCCGGCGAACTCCTGCGCCTCCTCGGAACCATAGCGTACGCCTACGTGGTACATCAGGTCGCCCAGGCCCATGATCCCCAGACCGATCCGTCGAGCACGGAGAGCGGCCTCTTTGAGCTGGGGCACAGCGCCCACGTAGGCATTGGTGGTGACGACATCGTCGAGGAAGCAGGTGCTGGCCGCGGCCGTCTCCCGCAGCTTCTCCCAATCGACGGTCCTGCCGGGGCCGAAGTGCTCGGCCAAGTTGATCGAGCCCAGGCAGCAGCTCTCATAGGGTCCCAGCCACTGCTCGCCGCAGGGATTGGTGGCCTCAAGGTCGTAGAGGTGCGGGACCGGATTGCCGCGGTTGGCGACATCCAGGAAGAGGATACCCGGCTCACCGTTGTGGTGAGCGTGCCTCACCATCAGGTCGAAAACCTCCCGCGCCCGGACGGTCTCGACAACTTCGCCGGTGTGGGGAGCCACCAGATCATAGGTGCCATCGTCGGACACCGCCTTCATGAAGGCATCGGTCACGCCGACCGAGATGTTGAAGTTGGTGATCTGGTTCTCGTCGACCTTGCAGGTGATGAACTGGCGGATATCGGGGTGATCGACCCGCAGCACGGCCATGTTCGCCCCGCGCCGAGTGCCTCCCTGGGCAATCTCACCAAAGGCCTTGTCGTAGACACGCAGGAAGCCGACGGGGCCCGTGGCCTCGCCGGCGGAGGAACGGACGAGCGCCCCACGCTGGCGCAAGCGGCTGAAAGAGAAACCGTTGCCGCCGCCGGTCTGCTGGATCAGGGCCGCGTCCCGAAGCGTCTGGAAGATGCCGGCCGGGTCCCGGCCCATGTCATCTGAGATCGGGAGGACAAAGCACGCTGCCAACTGGCCAAGAGGCGTGCCGGCACCGGTGAAGGTCGGTGAGTTCGGGAAGAAACGCTTGGAGGCCAGAAGGTCATAGAACCGAAGGGCAACGGCCAGGGGCTCGCCACCCCATTCGTTCTCGGCCTCAGCGACATGGTAGGCGACCCGCCAGAACATCTCCTCCACGGTCTCGATAGGCTGTCCGTCTTCGCCGCGCCGGACATAGCGCTTCAACAGGACCGTGCGGGCATTCTCGCCCAGCTGGACATGACGGCACTCTTCCGGGAGCGGCGGCCGTTGGCTCGGGCGCTCAAGCTGGTCGCCCAAATGAACCTCCGGCTTGGCAGTGTCCAGCATGGACTTGCCTCCTACCTGTGTCATGACGCTCCAAGTCCTTCGGCCCCATCACAAAAGGACGAGCCGCGCTCACCGTGCCGTAAGTGAGGGCGGCTCAACCTTCCAGTAATCGGTCGATTTCGTTGCGGATGGCCCGGAGGTCATCCAGGCCCAGGTAGACAATGGCGTAGCGGATGTAGGCGACGTGGTCTAGCTCTTTGAGCCCGGCGATGACCATGTCGCCCACAATGCGGGTGGAAACTTCGGCCTTGCCCATCGCCTGGAGGGTAGCCTCGATCTCGCCCACCAGGCGATCGACGTCGGCAGCGGACACGGGGCGCTTGGCGCAGGCGATGCGGATGCCGCGGGCCAACTTCTCCCGCTCAAACTCCTGCCGGGTGCCGTCCTGTTTGACCAGGAGGGGGGTCGCCAGGACGGCTCTTTCGTGGGTGCTGAAGCGCTGCTTGCAGGCGAGGCAGACACGGCGACGACGAACCCCGCCTCTGGCATCATGGGTGGTGTCGATGACACGTGTTCGGTGGCTTCGGCAATAAGGGCAGCGCATCAGGATTCCGAGGTTCGAACGGACGTTTTAGGCCAGATGTCGGGGGCTCCACTCTTGGCTCCCCAACATCCTCGGTCGTGGACGGCATTCTAGCACAGTCCGAAAAGCCAGAGCAAGGCGAAAGCCATCCGCTGACCTTAAAGAATCTAGTACCTTGGTACTGCCCCCTGAGGCGCGGCGGGCCGGCACCGGGAGGAGGAGACCGGTGCCGGCCGGAGGCCCCCCGCCCGCCGGAGGACAGACCGGGCAGCAACCGGTCTTCCCGTCCCGGCGGAGGAGATTTCACGCCCCGCAGGGCCTGCCATCGGCCCTATCGGCGACGCAAGAAGGCGGGGATGTCGAGGTCGTTGATGTCAAAGGCCCTTGGCTGGAACGCCTCTGCGGACACTTCCTGCTTGGTGGCGGCAACCGTCTCCACCCGGCGGGCACGCCTGGCCGCCGCCCGCTGGAGTGTGCCTGAGCCCTCAAACCCGGTGGCGATCACAGTGATGCGGATCTCCTCCGTCATATTCGGATCGATCACGGCGCCGAAGATCAGGTTGACGTCTGGGTGAGCCGTCTCCTTAATGATCGCCGCCGCCTGGTTGACCTCGAACAGGCTGAGGTCCGGCCCACCGGTGATGTTGAACAGGATGCCGCGGGCACCGTCAATGGTGATGTCCAGGAGCTGGCTGGAGATTGCCTGCTCGGCCGCCACACGCGCCCGCTCCTCGCCGGAGGCGCGGCCAACGGCCATCAGCGCCGCCCCACCCTCCGACATGATCGTGCGCACGTCGGCAAAATCCAGGTTGATCAGGCCGGGCACCGTGATCAGCTCGCTGATGCCCTGGATGCCCTGGAGCAGGACGTCATCCGCCAGCTTGAATGCCTGCTGCAGGCTGGCGCGCTTGTCGGCGATCTGGAGCAGACGGTCGTTGGGGATCACGATCAGCGTATCGACGTGCTCCTTGAGCTTGTCGATGCCGGCCTCGGCCACCTGCGCCCGCTTGCCGCCCTCGAAGGTGAACGGCCGGGTGACCACACCGATGGTCAGTGCCCCAACTTCCTTGGCGATCTGGGCGATGATCGGGACCGCGCCGGTGCCCGTGCCTCCGCCGATTCCAGCCGCGATGAACGCCATATCGGTGCCTTTCAGCACTTCGTACAGGTCATCCGCCGATTCCTCGGCCGCCCTCTGGCCGACCTCGGGGTTGCCGCCCGCGCCCAGGCCGCGCGTCAGCTTGTCGCCGATGCGCACCCGTTTGGGGGCGTTGGAGAGCAGGAGAGCCTGGGCATCGGTGTTGACGGCCACAAACTCGATCCCCGCCAGGCCTTCCTCGATCATCCGGTTGACGGCGTTGCTCCCGCCGCCACCAACCCCGACCACTTTGATTCTGGCAAACGATTCCTTCTGCGGTGCTGGATACATGGGTTTCCTCCTCCGTTGACTTGGGTCATGCCCCTGCAGAGGCTCTTGCCCCCGACAGTGGCCTTCTCATCCGGGCAACAGCCGCTTCAAGAAATCGGCGGCGCCTCTCCAATCGAATCTGGGCATCGTAATCCTACCCAGGCCTTTGCCTTCGATCACCGTCTGCTCCTCTTGCAGCCGGGCCCAGTGCAAGAGCCCGATGCTGGTGGAGAAGGCGGGCGAACGCAGTTGGTCTACCAAACCGCGCATACCTTCCGGCTGAGCCACCCGCACCGGAAGCTCGAGCACATCGCTGGCGACGTTGCGGATCGCTGGCAACTGGCTGGTGCCTCCGGTCAGCACGACCCCAGCCGGGAGCAGGCCGTCATAGCCGGAACGCTTGATCTCCTGCCGCACCAGCCCGAAGAGCTCCTCAACCCGCGGCTGGAGGATGGCTGCCAGGTCAGTCCGGCGAATCTGGACCGGCTTCTCTTCGCCGAAGGGCCGGACGGCAAACGACTCCGTCGGCGGCAGATCCGCTACCTTGGCGTAGCCGTGCCGGCGTTTGACCGACTCGGCCGTCTCCTGAGGCAGGTGCAGGCCCTGGGCAATATCGCCCGTCAGGTGATCCCC
Organism: uncultured Anaerolineaceae bacterium; assembly: GCA_964513155.1. Classification (GTDB taxonomy): domain Bacteria; phylum Chloroflexota; class Anaerolineae; order Anaerolineales; family E44-bin32; genus DATEAV01. Next base: position 16,415 of record CAZEMA010000001.1, on the reverse strand, counting down.
ACCGACGGGGATGACCGCAGTGTGCCAGACCGCGCCCTCGATGTACACGGCGATATCCGCAGTCCCGCCGCCGATGTCGCAAGCCACCACGCCCATCTCCCGCTCGGTCTCGCTCAGCACGACCTCGGCGGAGGCCAGCGGGCTGAGCACCCAGCCATCCACCTCCAGGCCGGCGGCCTGGATGCTGCGCTCGAAGTTGCGGACCGCGGTCGTCGCCGCCGTCACGATGTGGGCCTCCACCTCCAGGCGGAAGCCGTGCATGCCGAGCGGCGACTTAATTCCGTCCTGGCCGTCGATGACGTAGCCCCGGGGGATGACGTGAACCACCTGGCGGTTGTACGGGAGGGCCACGGCACGAGCCGCCTCGATCGCCCGAGCCACGTCCTCGGCGGCGATCGTCCGGCCGGAAACCCCGGCCATGCCCTTGCTGTTCATGGACGAGACATGCGCCCCAGACAGGCTCACCAGGGCCGAGGTGATCTCAAAGCCGGAGGTGCGCTCTGCCTTGTCCTTGGCCGCCGCTACCGCCCGGGAGACGCCTTCCAGGCTGACAACCCCACCCTTGCGCATCCCTTGCGAGGGGACGAGACCAACCCCGATAATCCGCACCTGGCGGTCGGCGTCGAGATGCGCGACCAAGGCGCAGACCTTGGTGGTCCCCACATCGATACCCACGAAGATTGGCACGTCCGCCCCGATCATGGTCGCCACAGTTCTACCTCTGCACGGTGTAGTACGGCGCCGAGACGTCCTCAACGCTTACGATCGCCGGCTCGATCCTCTGTTGTTCCAGGTACTGGCGGATGAAGTGATAGAGACGGGCTTTCTTCACCATGTCCCCGCCAAACCCGAAGTAGGCGGAGCAGCCGGTCCCATCCTCCATCCAGAACCCATGCTGCCTGTCGATGTGCAGGACTTGTGCCTCAGGCAGTTGCGTGCTGAGCACGACGGCCGCCTCCAAGACCTCTGGCTCCACGGCGGGTGCCAGGGGATCGTCGGAAATCGACAGGAGGGCTTCGCCGCTGGTCAAACGCACCAGCCCCTCGCGCTCGCCCCGCTTGAGGAAGGCAACCCCATCGGAGCTGAGCCACCACGTCAGACTGGCATCGTCCCACTCGACGACCGGTCGCCGCTCCTGCAGGCTGATCTCCACCCGGTTCGGCCAACGCACGCGCACATCGGCCCTCTCGACCTCAGGCTGCTGGAGCAAGACAGCCTCAACGGCCTGTGGGTCGACCAGGAAGACCAACACGCCATCCACCCCGGCAATCGAGCGCACCTGGCCCGAGGTCAGGAGCTCCGCGCCGTGGACGCTGGCCTCGCCGACGCGGAAGCTGTCAGCCGTCAACACCGACTGGAGCAGCCAGGCGGCTACTGCCAGGAGCGCCGCCGTGAGCAGCCGCATCCCGGGCCGCACAACAGGAAGCCCCGGCAGCCGGACCTCCGCTCCCATTTCCACAGGGAGCGCCAGGTCGTAGCGGCGCCGCGGGCGTGGGCTCCTCTTGGGGCGGACCTTCCGCTCCCGAGGCGCGGGTTCAATGACCCGCTCCACCCGGGCCCGGCGGGAGCGCACCTGTTCGGCGCGTGTCTGACCGCGCCAGCGTCCCCGGTCCGTGACCGTCATCCGTGACCCCCGTAGGAGCGCAACAGCCCATCCTTTTGCCGCTGCCTGGCGAAGGCCAGGTCAATCAGCCGATCCATCAGTTCGGGATACGACAGCCCACTCGCCTCCCACAGCTTCGGGTACATGCTGATCTGGGTGAAACCGGGGATGGTGTTCAGTTCGTTGAGGAACAGCCTGCCGCTCCCTCGGTCGAGCAGGAAGTCCGCCCGGGCCATCCCCGCCCCGTCAATGGCCTTGAAAGCCTCCGCCGCAATCCGCCGCACCTCTTCGGTCGTCGCCTCATCGATCGGCGCCGGGATCAGGAGCTGTGAGGCATCATCGATGTACTTCGCCCGGTAGCTGTAGAACTCATCGCTCGGGATGATTTCGCCCGGTATCGAGGCCTCAGGCTCTTCGTTCCCCAGAACGCTGACCTCGATCTCCCGCGCCTCCAGACCCTGCTCCACCACGACCCGCCGGTCGTAGCGGGCGGCATCCATCAGCCCCTCGAGCAGGTCGGACCGGCTGCGGCACTTGCTGACGCCAACCGACGAGCCAAGGTTGGCAGGCTTGACAAACAGTGGATAGGCCCCCACCGCTTCCGCCAGACGTAGCGCTTCATCCTGCTGCTCTCGGATCATCTCCGATTGGACAAGCGTGTCTCCGACGACCGGGATCCGCTGGGTCCGCATCAAGTCCTTGAAGAGGCCCTTATCCATGGCCACCGAGGAGGCCAGAACACCGCTTCCCACATAGGGGATGTCAGCCATCTCCAGAAGCCCTTGCAAGGTTCCGTCCTCCCCGAAGGTGCCATGCGTCACCGGGAAGACGACGTCCAGTGGCTCGAGCATCTCGAGTGGCTGCCCTTGCTCCCAGCGGAACAGCCCTCGGCAGCCAGGTTGGCCCAGAATAGCGGGCACGAGCCCTTCTAACCGACCTGCCTGGAAGGCTTCCCGCACACCGGAGCCTCCAAACCACCGGCCATCCCGCCAGATGCCAATCGAGATCACCTCATACTTCGCCGGGTCCAGGGCAGCCATGACGGACCGAGCCGACATCAAGGAAACTTCGTGCTCGCCGGAGCGGCCCCCAAAGATCACACCCACCCGCAACTTACCGTTCACGAAGTCTCTCCTCCGGAGAACTGCCCCTCAGCGCTGGCGGCACCCCAGTCGCCCAGGAACTCGATCTCCAACTCCAGGTCGATCCCGAACCGGTCCCTCACCGCCCTGCGGGCCACCTGGATCAGCGACAGGACGTCCGCAGCCGCGGCCCCCCCTACGTTGACAATAAAGTTGGCATGCGTGGGGCTGATCTGAGCCCCGCCTTGCTTCCGCCCCTTGAGACCAACAGCCTCGATCAGTCTGCCGGCCTGGTCGCCAGGGGGGTTCCTGAAGGTCGAGCCCATGCTCGGCCCAGACGGCTGGCTCCGCCGCCTCTCCGCTGTGAATCCCTCCGCCTTGGCACGAGCCGCCTCGGGCGTAGAGGGGTTCAGCCCGAATGTCGCCGCCAGGACAACTGC
>CAZEMA010000001.1:0-13190 GCA_964513155.1 uncultured Anaerolineaceae bacterium | reverse complement strand
TGATCTGTCGGGCCTGATTCAGAATGACAACCTCTCGCACCCCGCCGTCAGCCACCAGCACGTTTGCACCCGCCCCCAAGACACGAAAGGGGGCGCCCATCTGCCACAGCACCTGCGCTGCCGACGCCAACTCCTGGAAGGAGCGGACGACCAGAAGGTAGTCCGCCGGTCCTCCGATTCGGGCCGAGGTATAGGGCGCCAGCGGCACGCCTTGTTGCAGGCGTTTGCCGAAGGCGGCCTGGAGCTCCCTGGCCTGGTCGGCGGTCAGCAGCGACGGATTCACAGCCGGCGAACCCTCTCGATCAAGCGGTCCAGAACCTCTCTCGGAGGCAGTGGGCCGAAGTCTCCGACGAACACGCCCGTCGTCGGGGTTTCGGCGGCTCGCTTGGCCGCCAGTCGCAGCTTGAGCTCGATCCGACGGTCGTAGTCAAAGAGACGCTTGTCATCCCGCTTCCTAGCCATCGCGAGTCTCTCCTTCCTTGGCCGACAGCGCTTCGAGCAATAACCTGCCTACCTGGTTCCCGTCGCCGGCGCTCAAGGTCACCACCACGGCCGGCTGGCTCAGGCGCTCCTCCACGTAGCGCGCCGCCTCGGGCAGGCCCTCGACGAAGCGTGCATCTGGATGATGCATTCTGTCGGCCACATCCTGGCCACGGATGGACGGGTCATAAGCCTCCCGAGAGGCGTAGATCCCGGTGACCACCACGCGGTCCGCATCGCCGAAGGCTTGCGCGAACTCCTCCAGCAACGACCTGGTGCGCGAGTAGGTGTGCGGTTGGAAGACCGCCCAGATCTCGGCCTCGGGGTACCGCTCTCGGGCAGCCGCCAAGGTCGCCCGGATCTCCGAGGGGTGATGGGCGAAGTCATCGACGACCGTGACCCCACCAACCTGCCCCACAACCTCAAACCGCCTCTCCGCCCCGTGAAAGTCCAGGAGTGCCTGCCGGGCGACGGAGAACTCCACGCCCAGGAAGTCGACCACAGCCAGTGCGGCCAGCGCGTTGAGAACGTTGTGCCGCCCCGGGAGCCGCGTCCGGACCAGGCCGAGGAGTTCGCCTCTGTGGCTGACCAGGAAGTCCGACCCGCCGGGCGAGTTCTGCCGTATCTCCTCGGCCCGCCAGTCCGCCTCTGGCCCAAGGCCGTAGGTGATCCGCTCCGCCTCCTGCGGTTGGAGCGAGGCGGCGGCCGGATCCTCTTGGCAGACGATCAGCCGGTCCTTGACCTGGCGGGCGAACGCCTGGAATGCCTCCGTGAAGTCGGCGGGCGTCGGGTAGCAGTCGGGATGGTCGTATTCCACGTTGGTGACCACGGCTACGCTGGGATGCAAGGCCAGGAAGGCCCGGTCGTACTCATCGGCTTCGATCACGAAGTGCGGTCCCTTGCCGGCTCGGGCGTTTGTCCCCAGGTCCTTGAGCATGCCGCCCACGATGAAAGTGGGCGAGAGCCCGGCCTGGTCGAGAAGCCAGCTGATCAATCCGGTCGTCGTCGTCTTCCCGTGCGTGCCGGCAACAGCGACCGTCTGGTAGCCGGCGGTCATCTCGGTGAGGAAGACATTGCGCCGCAGAACTGGGATTCCCGCCTGGCGGGCGGCGACGACTTCCACATTTCCCGCCGGCACGGCCGACGACACGACAACCAGGTCGGCCCCGGCGACGTTTTCCGCCCGGTGCCCGTAGGCGACGTGCACGCCTGCCGCCTCGAGCGCCTGAGCATAGGGGGAAGTAACCTGGTCCGAACCGGTCACAGTCTCTCCTCGTTCCAGCAGCACCCGCGCGATCGCCGACACGCCCGCTCCACCGATTCCCACGAGATGTACACGCCGGGTCATACAAAGACCACGATGACGAAGACGAAGACCACCCCGACCGCGAAGTACACCTGAGGAATGGCCAGGATGTCAGGTGGCAAGTAATTCATCAGGCCGGTAATCTGCGCCGCCAACGCCGTTCCCTCTTCCGGCCTGATGATCAGGTCGGAGGGATAGCCGGCCTGGTGCAGGTAGAACCACAGCGAGCCGATCAGCAGGTAACCGTTCAGTGCCCCCATGATCAGCCCGAGAACGATCTCTTCCAGCTTCTCCCGCGCCACCTTAGGTTGGAGGGCCCGGAGGTTGGGCGTCTGGTAGCCGAAGAACGCCAGGAGCACCAAGAGCGCCCCGCGGATCACGAATTGGGCCGCGCCGGTCTGCTGCATGACCGCCGTCCGATAGGGAGCGATGTAGGTCTCCAAAATGGCATTCAGGAACAACCCCAGGACGATGGCGCTCGTGACCAGCAGCTCCTTGGCCCAGCCCCGCATCGCGCCGATCACGGCAAACAGGATCACCAGCAGGCAGAAGAGAACGACCAGGCTAATCACGCCTGCCCCCTTGTGTCTGGAGGAGACCCAGGATCTCCGAGGCGATCGCCTGCGCCGCCGAGGGCCGTGCCAGCCGGCGGGCAGCCGCCGCCATACTCGCCAGCCGTCCCGAATCCCCCAGGAGTTGTAGGACAGCCGGGGCAAGCTTCTCGGGCAAGTCCTCGTCATTCAGGCATACGGCAGCCCCATTGGCGGCCAGGTAGTCGGCGTTCACCCTCTGGTAGCGCCAAGCATGCGGGTACGGGACGAGCACGGCAGGCAAGCCGAAGAGCGGAAACTCCCCCAGCGTCGAAGCCCCAGCCCGCGAGACGGCCAGGTCGGCGGCGGCCAACGCCGCGGCCATGTCCTCGTGAAGGTAGGCGTGCGGGTGGTAGCGCTCCGCCAGGCCCAGAGCCACCTGACCCTGCAAGTGTTCAACCTCCGGCCAGTCGAGCTCACCCGTGATGTGCACGACGTGCGCCCTCTCGAGGATCGCTGGCAGGCAACCCCACAACGCCCGGTTGATCGACCGGGCCCCACGGCTGCCCCCAAAAACCAGCAGAACCGGCCCCGAAGCTGGCAGACCGAGATGCTGCCGCGCCTGCTCCTTCACCAGCCCCTCCAGCTCAGGCCGGGTCGGATAGCCCGTCACCACAGCCTTGCGGCTGGGCGGGTAGTAGCGCAGCGAAGCCTCGGTCGTCACCATCACCACATCTGCCATCCGGGCCAGGACCCTAAGTGCCAATCCCGGTTCGACGTCGGGCACGTAGACCGCCTTGGGCAGCCTCCAACCGGCCACTGCGACCGGCACAGCCACATAGCCTCCGGTGAAGAACAATGCCCCCGGCTGGAACCGGCGAATGACCTTCGCCGCCGCTGCCGTCCCTCTCGCCAGGCGCCACAGATTGCCGGGCAGGGAACGCAGGCCGACGCCGTGCACTCCGGCCGCGGGGATCGCCTCGAACGCGATCCCGGACCTATGCACGAGTGCCGCCTCCATACCGCCCTCCCCGCCGACCCAGAGCACGTCAGCTCGACCGCCGAGGGCGCGCATGACGGCTAAGGCGGGATACACGCCGCCTCCGGTACCGCCAGCCGACACCAATAGTCGCATCATGACCTTCGGCGCTGGGCGCCTCCACGGGCACCCGTCGCGAGACGTTCAGCAGGAACCCCACGCCCGCCAGCGTCGTCACCAGGCTGGAGCCTCCGTAGGAGAAGAACGGCAGGGCGTTGCCGGCGAAGGGGAGCATCCCCAGCAGAACGGACATGTTCACCATCGCCTCGACGCCGATCCAGAATGTGACCCCGCTCGCCAGCAGCATCGACAGACGGTCTGGCGCCTTCAACGCCGCCCGGAAGCCGCGCCAGAGAAGGAGGTAGAACAGCGCCAGCACCAGCATGGCGCCGATCAACCCGAGCTCCTCACCGATGATGGCGAAGATGCTGTCGGTGTGCGGGGCGGGCAGGAAGCCGAACTTCTGCCGGCTAGCGCCCAGCCCCCGCCCGAGAAGCCCGCCGGAATAGAAAGCCTCCAGCGAGTGCTGCACGTGGTAGGAAGCTTCCTGGATGTTCACCAAGCCGGCGACGTAGTCTCGCCAGCGCTCGCGGCCAGTGCTCGTCAGCCAGACCAGGACGTAGCCAATGGCGCCGCTGCCCAGGGTCACGAGCGTGTATTGCGAGGGCCGCGCCCCGGCCAGGAAGAACACCCCCAGGGAGACGGCGGCGACGGTCAAGGCTGCGCTCAGGTCCGGCTGCAGCATGATCAGGCCACCCATGACCCCGATCATGACCATCAGCGGCAGGAAGCCGTAGCCCCACTCCTGGAGGCGATCCCCCTTGGATTCCATCCACACTGCCAAGTAGATGATCAACCCCAGCTTAGCGAGCTCGGATGGCTGAACCGAGCCTCCGAGGAAGGCCCGGCGGGGGCCGCCACCAGCGTTGACCACCAAGACGCCGATCAGTGCCACCAGGCTGATGAGGACCACCGGCAGCGCCAATCGCCTCAGCCAGGCCAGCGGCATCGAGGCTGTGACCGCAAGCGCCGCCAGGCCGATCACCAGGTTTGTCAACTGGCGGCGGAGAATGGCTCCAGGATCCTGGAAGAGGCGCCAGGAGACGTCCCAGCTGGCCGAATACACCATGACCAGCCCAAAGACCAGCATGACGACGACGAGAATCAAGAGCCAGGGATCGAACCCCAGGAACCGGATGCGCCGGGGCGAGTAGGCCTCAGGCACTGCACCGGGCAACGCAATCTCGCTCACAACGCCTCCACCCACATCCGGAATCGCTCGCCCCGCTCTACGAAGTCAGCAAACTCATCGAAGCTCGTCCCACCGGGCGCCAGGAGGACCACATCCCCAGGCTTGGCAACCCTGGCGGCCGCCTGGACTGCGGTCTCCAGTCCCGGACAGACCTCCCAGGTGTAGGGTCGGCCGTGCTTGCGGGCCGCTTGGACGGCCAACAGGATCTTCGCCGCCGCCTCCCCGAAAAGCACCAGATGGTCCACCCGCTCGCAGACCAACTGGGCGAATCCCTCCCAGGGCAAGTCCTTGTCCCGCCCGCCGGCCAGGAGGACGAGCGGCTCGTCGAAGCTGCGGATGGCCGCCATCGCCCGTTCCGGCGCCGTGGCGATCGAGTCGTTGTACCAGTCGACCCGGTTGACCCGGCGGACGAACTCCAGCCTGTGAGAAACCCCAGCGAAGCCTCGCACACCGGCTTCCATCGACCGGGTCGAGAATCCGGCCGCGGCAGAGATGGCGCAGGCCGCGGCGACATTCAGGACATTGTGCTCTCCGCGCAGTGCGATGGCCTGGCGCGGGCAAGCCAGCTCGTCCCGGCCGTCGATGCGCACCCGGATGCCGTCCCGGCCCACATAAGCTCCCTCTCCTGCTTTGGCCGGCTCCCAGCCAAAGGAGAGCAGCCGGCCGCGGACAAGGGACCGGAACCCCCAGGCGCCAGGGTCGTCCCGGCCCAGAACCGCGATCCCCTCCGGGGTCTGACCGGTCAGAATGCGGGCCTTGGCCGCGGCGTAGGCCTCCAGGGTGTGATGGCGATCGAGGTGGTTGGGCGTCAGATTCAAGACTGCCGCCACGCGGGTGCTCGTGGTCATCAACTCGAGCTGGAAGGAGGAAAGCTCCATGACGACCCAGTCCTCCGGGCGGACCTCCGGGAGGTCTGCCAGCAGCGGGCGGCCGATGTTTCCACCGACCCAGGCACGCCGCCCGCTGCTGGCAAGCTCGGCTGCCGCCATCCGACCCACCAACGTTATCGTGGTCGTCTTCCCCGCCGACCCGGTAACGCCGATCGTTGGCGCGGGACACGACTCGAGAAAGAGCTGCGAGTCGTTGGAGAGCGGGATTCCCCGCTCGCGAGCCTGCTGTGCCAGCGGCAGATCGGCGGGAACCCCGCCGGACAGGCACACCAAGTCGGCGCCTTCGATCAGCTCGGGTGGATGGCTGCCCAACACAAACTCCACCGGCACGTCCGCCAATTCCTCCCTTTGCCCTGTCAGGGCCTCGGCTGGCTTGACATCGCTTACTACCACGCGCGAGCCCCTTTCGGCCAGAAAGCGAGCCAGTGCCTTGCCTTGCCGGCCCAATCCGATGACCACCACACGCTTCCCGCTCCAACCAGACAACTCAGAACCTCTCAGGCAGCCTTGCTCGCCTGAGGCGCGGCCATGCCGCGGAGGGCCCGGCGTGCCTCGCGCGAGCTTGAAGCCTGCTCGTCCACGCCGATCCAGAGGTGATTGGGCATCACCGAGCGCGCCCCCCGAATCTGCACCCCTGCCACCGCCGCGCCTCCCCCATTCAATCCCGCCGGATTGACCAGACACAGCGTCGGCGTCCGCCCGTACTTCTGGGCGTAGTAATCGACTGCCCGCCGGACCTTCTCCTGCAGGGGCTGAACACTGTCGTCGAACCACAACATGCCGATGTCCATAGCCTTGTCCTCTCCTCAGACCAGTGCCAGGGCCACACCGATCATGGCCGCCAGCAGCCCTACCAGCCAGAAGCGTTGGACGACCTGGGTCTCGCTCCAGCCCATCAACTCGAAGTGGTGATGGAGCGGCGCCATCTTGAAGAGCCGTCTGCCCTTGGTCAGCTTGAAATAGACGATCTGCAGGATCACACTGACGACCTCGCTAACCGGGATGATGGCAATCACCGGGAGCAGCGCCCACTGGCCAGTCATCAGGGCCACCACCCCCAGGGTCGCCCCGAAGGACAGCGCCCCGGCATCACCCATGAAGAGCTCGGCGGGGTGGACGTTGTACCAAAGGAAGGCAAACAGGGACCCCACGATCGTGAAACAGAAGCGCAGCAGGAAGACCTGACCCTGCAGCATGGCAATGACGCCATAGGCGGCGAAGGCGGTGGCCGCGATCAGGCCGGCCAACCCGTCCAGGCCGTCAGTGAAGTTCACCGCGTTGGTCGAGCTGACGATGATGAACATGGCGATGGGAACGTAGAAGTAGCCGAGATCGATGACCTCCGGGTAGTTCGGGAGATAGAGGTTGGGCGATTGCAGGCCATACTTCAGCACCAGTGCCGCGCCCAGCGCGATGAGCGTCTGCCACAGGAACTTCCAGCGCGCTCGCATGCCCTCGCCCCGTTGGCGTCCGCGCACGCCTTGCCAATCGTCGATGGCCCCCAGGAGGGCGAAGGCCACCATCACGAGGAGGGGCAACAGGATCGACCGCCCGATCACGTTCAGGGGGGTGAGCAGGCTCACCAGGTTCAAGACGCCGGTGATCAGCAGGACCGGGATGATCACCATCAACCCGCCCATCGTCGGCGTACCGAGTTTCGTGATGTGGCGTTGAGGTCCTTCGATCCGGATCTGCTTGCCGATCTTGAGCAGGTGCAGGACGTGGATCAGCGGACCGCCCCAAATCACGGTCAGCAGGAAGCTGATTCCCGCCAGGGAGAGCGCCATGGCCACCTGGCTCATGCGTTCTCCTCTAGGTCGGCCACGATCTGATCCATACGCATCCCGTGTGAACCCTTGACCAGGACGACATCGCCTTCCTGGACCGTCCGTCGCAGGAAGTCCGTGGCTCCCGCTGCGTCTGCATGCTGGAAGACGTGCGAGGCAGGCAGGCCGGCCTGGCTGGCCTCATCCGCGATCCAGCGGGCCCTCTCCCCCACTGTGACCAACTCATCGGCCACTTCGGCTGCCCGGACGCCGACCATGCGGTGCCCTCGCTCCTCGTACTCGCCCAGCTCCAGCATGTCTCCCAGGACAGCCACGTGCCGGCCATCCAGCTCGGCCAGAAGGTTGAGGGCAGCGATCATCGAGGCCGGCGCGGCGTTGTATGTGTCGTCCAATAGCAGCGAGCCCTTCGGCCCCTGTACCGCCACCAGCCGGAGCTGGGTCTGGCTGTTCTGCAGCCCACTGACGATCTCCTCCCAGGTCAGGCCCTCGATCAGGCCCACGGCCGTCGCCCGGAGCACGGTGTGGACGGAATGGCGACCCAGGAGCGGAACCCGGAGGTGCACATGGTCACCCTTGTAGTGCAAGACGAAGCGGATGCCCTCCAAACCGAGGCCCTCCACCTCGCTGGCCCACAGGTCGGCCTCCGGGGCCAGGCCGTAATAGAAGACCGTGGCCTTGGTCTTCTCCGCCATCGCCCGGACGATGGGCTCGTCATAGTTGAGAACCGCCACGCCATCCGGCCCGGCGGGCAGGTTCTGGACCAGTTCGGCCTTGCCCGCGACAATCGCCTCCAGGCTTCCGGCCCGCTCCATGTGCGCCTGGCTGACGTTGGTGATCACCCCAATCTGAGGCCGGGCCAGGCTGCAAAGGAAGGCGATCTCGCCCGGCACGTAGAACCCCATCTCGAGCACGGCACGCTCATGCGACTCGGTCAAACGGAGCAAGCTGAGCGGCAAGCCGATCTCATTGTTGAGATTCCCGGGGTTCTTGACCGTCCGGTACCGAACATCCAGGACGTCGGCCGTCAGCTCCTTGGTCGTGGATTTGCCCACGCTGCCGGTCACGCCAATCACGCGCACCGGCAGCTGGCTTCGCCAGTGCCCGGCAACCTGCTGCAGGGCCACCAGCGACCTCTCGACCTGCAGGCAGAGCGGTTCCTCCAGATCCAGCCCATCCAGACCGGTAAACCGCCGGCGTAGATCAAGCACCTGCACGCCCGGCGGCATGTCCCGTTCGACGAGGGCGACGGAGGCGCCGCGTCGGAAGGCGTCCTGCACGAAATTGTGGCCATCCACCCGTTCCCCCGGCAGGGCGATGAAGAGGGCGCCAGGGATCACCAGCCGAGAATCGATCGCGGCGTCGGTGATTACCTGACCCGCCCCAGCCACCTTCTGGCCCGTGAGTGCCTCAAGCACAACCGCCAGTGTGAGCATCGGTTTCGCTGCCGCCTATCCCCCGCCCGCCATCTCGGCGCGCACGGCGTCGGGGGGAATCTCCATCAGCACAACCAACCGTTCGACCACGTCCTGGAAGACTGGCGCAGCCACAACCGCGCCCCAGGGGGAAATGGTCGGCCGGTCAAACCGCACCAGCACCAGGAACCTGGGATCCGAGACCGGCCCCCAGCCGATGAACGAGGCCACGGTCCAATGTGGATCGTAGCCACGCTCGGTCGGGACCTGCGCCGTCCCCGTCTTGCCCGCCAGCGCGTATCCGGCCACGTCGGCGAGTTGGGTCTCGGCCTCAAGCGACTGGGCCAGCATCTGCGTCATCGTCTCGGCCGCCCGGCGGGACACCGGCCGACCCAGCACTGTCGTGCCCGGCCAGTACACGCCCTGCGGCCCCACCACCTCGCGCACGACGTGCGGCTGGACCATCTCGCCCCCGTTGGCCAGAGCTCCCGCCGCCGCCAGGAGCTGGATCGGCGTCACCGACACCCCTTGGCCGAAGGCATTCGTCCCCAGATCCGACTCGGTCCAATCCGGGTGGCGCGGCGTCCGCAACGCCCCCGGGATCTCGCCCGCCAGGTCGATCCCTGTCAGTCTGCCTACCCCAAAACGAGCCAGGTAGTCGTAGAGCAGCTCTGCCCCCAGACGCTGCGAGGCCACATAGGCCAGGCAGACGTTGAGGGAGTGCTGCAGACACCCGACCATGGTCTGTGGGCCCCAGGCGTTGCCATCCCAATTACGGATGACGTGCCCGCCGACCTCGATTTGGCCGGTGTCAACAAAGACGTCATCGGGCAGGACCACGCCAGCATCGATCGCCGCCGCCATGACCAGCACCTTGAAGGTCGACCCCGGCTCGAACTGGGCGCTCACGGCCGGGTCGATGACCGGCTCCTCTCGCTCTTCCCCCTCCTGGACCTCCCCACCCTCTTGCAGCCAAGGGAGGTAGTCATTCGGGTCGAGCGTTGGCCAGGCGGCCAGGGCTAGGATCTCGCCATTGCGAGGATCCATGACGATGATCTGTCCGCTCTGGGCACCGTTACGCTCGATGGCCCTCTCCAGGATCGTCTCGACCGCCTGCTGGATGTCCGCATCGATGGTGAGCACCAGGTTCACGCCAGCGGGCGGCTCGGCCTCCAATCGGGCCTCCGGAGGGATGACCGCCCGCTCAACGGTGATCGAGCGACCCGTCAGCCAATCGTCGTAGTAGCCTTCGACGCCGAAGAAGCCCCGTCCCTCCTGGTTGACGAACCCCAGCACGTGACCGGCCATCGAGCTAGCCGGGTAGACCCGTTGCGGCGCGGCGACCAGGGCCAGCCCGCTCAGGTCCGGCGCAGCCGGATCGGCCAGGAAAGCGTTCAAGACGTCGGCTGCCCCCTGGCTCACCGCGATCGGCCAGCGCATGCCATCCTCATCCAGTCGGGTCAGACGAATTCGAAACGGACCGGCAGACTTGCGGCGATGGGTCAGCTGCTCGTAGATGTCATCGTGAGGCACCCCGAGCAGTTGAGAGACGGCCTGGGCAACCACCTCCTCGTTGCCCGTCATCTGCCGCAGTTCCACTTCCAGGTAGTACCGCGATGCGTTCGTGGCCAGGAGCACGCCGTCCCGATCGAAGATGAGCCCTCGATCCGGCTGGATCTCCTCGGTCGGTCCCAGGCGGGCGGTGCCCCAGGCGGCGAAGATCGGGGCGTACGGCCCAAACTGCACCCGTATCAGCTGCACGATCAAGCCGAGAGCGACGACCCCCAGCACGCCCAGCACCAAACCTATCCTCCGGCGAAGCTTGTGGTCGTTGGTCACTGGCTCTCCCCGCGGTCGCCACCTAGCCAGCGCGACAGGTACTCGCCCCACGTTTCGGTGAATGCCGGAGAGAGTGAGGACGGATGATCCAGCAACGAAGAGGGAGGGCTCGGCGCAACAAAAGGCGGCTCTGGCTCCAGACCGTCCACGACGACATACTCGATCTCGCTCGGCTGGGCCGGCCGAAAGCCCATTGCCCTCGCCTGTTCCATCAGCCGTTGCGGCGTCGTCATCTGCGCCAGTCTCGTCCGCAGCTCCCCATTCTCACGTTCCAGCACGGACCGCCTCTCCTCCAATGTGAGGACCAGCCTCCCGGCGTTCGCCAGCCCTGCGTTGACGGCCAGGTAGATGACCGCAATCACCAGCAGGGTGATGATCGGCAAAGCTGCGCCGCCCGTTAGCCGCAGCTGCGCTCTCCACGGTGCCTGCCGGAAGGCTTGCTTCCTGCGCACTCCCACTAGGTGCCTCTCAAGGATGGGGGGTCCTTCCATATACCATGCAAGGACTATGCCATCTTCAGCCGCTCGGCTACACGCAACCGGGCGCTTCGGGCTCTCGGATTGGCCCCCAACTCGGCTTCGTCCGGCTTGACGGGTCTGGGCGTCAGCAACCGCAAGCTGGCATGATGCCCACAGGTACAAGACGGCTGACGCGGCGGACAGATGCAGTCCCGGCTTTCCCGCCGGAAGAAGGTTTTGACCTGCCGGTCCTCCAGCGAGTGGAAGGCGATGACCGCAATCCTCCCTCCGGGCGTCAGCAGCTTGACCGCCTGAGGCAGACAGGCCTCCAGTGCCTCCAGCTCCTGGTTGACCTCGATGCGCAACGCCTGAAAGGCGCGGGTCGCCGGGTGGATCCGGCCTCGAGTGCGGCCCGCCGCCCTGGCAACCACCTCAGCCAGTTGGACCGTTGTGCTCAATGGGCGGGCGGCCACGATTGCCCTTGCCACGGCCCTCGCCCGCGGTTCCTCCCCGTAGCGCGACAGGACCTCGGCCAAGTCCGCTTCGCTCAGGCAATTGACCAGGTCACCAGCGGTCGTCGGCTGAGTGGGATCGAAGCGCATATCGAGTGGGCCGTCGGAACGGAAGGAGAAGCCGCGGTCGGGGTTGTCCACCTGCATGGACGACAGCCCCAAATCGAGCAGGACACCCTCCACCTGATCCCACCCGAGCTCGCCCGCCCAGCGGGCAATCTCGGCGAACGAGCCCTGACGCAGATGGAGACGGCCTCCGAAGTGAGCCAGCCTCGCCCCTGCCAGCTCAAGCGCCTGCGGGTCGCGGTCCAGACCGAGCAGCTCCCCAGCCGGCGCCGAGGCTTGCAGGATGCCTAAGGCATGCCCTCCGGCACCAATCGTGCCATCAATATAGTGGCTCCCCGTCCTCGGATTGAGGGCGGAGAGCACATGATGGTAAAGTACCGGGGTGTGCGATCCGGCGCCGGTCGCGTCCGCCGACGCGGCCATGGCCTACCCCGTGGAGAGATCGAAGTCGGTGAAGCGCCTGGCATTGATCTCGGGGTCAGTCACACTTGGCAGCTCCCGGGTCCAGGCCTCGGCATTCCAGATCTCAAAGTACTCCCCGGCACCAACAATGGCAACGTCGCCGTCAAGACCGGCGTAGTCACGCAGGAAAGAAGGGATTAGAATCCGCCCAACGGAGTCCAGGGCCACCTCGGTGGCCCCGCCGAAGATCACCCGCCGGACGGCGCGTGCCTCCGGGTTCGTGGCGCTCAAGCCCGCCGCCCGCTGGGCCATCCGCTGGAAGCTCTCAGCGGTGTAGACGAACAGGTTGCGATCGAAGCCCTGAGTAGCGAAGGCGCCGGAGGCCAAAGCGGCACGGAACCGCACCGGGATGGTCAGGCGGCCCTTCGGGTCGATCGTGTGGCTGAACTGTCCTAAGAACATGCTCGTATCACTCGCCTCGATGATGGGACACAAGCCGTCTCTTGCCCCACAACTTCCCACTCTCCCCCACAAGTGCCCACAGTATATATCAAGTTCTTGCGCAGGCGCAACTTTTTTGGGCAAGCGTCGCGGGAAGTACCTTGTTCCTATGTGCAGGTGTTCGAGGCCAGACCTGGGGCTTCCATCAGACCAGCCACCAGGTTTGGCATTCTGCGCCGATCGCCCGCGCTGCTCGGGCAAACAGGCCCTGGAATCTGCCGGCCCTCGGAACGAATCTTTTAAGGTCGCGGGGCCGGTCCCCGGTCCGAAGGCCGATCGCTCCTCCCACCCCGACGAATGGTACGGTCCCGCTCCGATCGTCGCGGGCTGGCGGTGACGGACCGTCAAGTCCATCGATGGGCACTGAGTCTGGTCCTCCATCAGGGGGGCCGAGCCGTTAAAAGCCTTGTCCCCGGGGAACTCCCGGGGACAGTGGCTGTGGCCGGCCTGTAAGCCGCGTTCTGTCCAGCGGCGGAGGACGGTTTACGGGCAAGCCCTCCCTCCCGTCCGCCGCCGCCTGTGCGACCATCTCTCTCGGCCTCGCGTTGCCACGAGGCTCAAGCAGCCTACCCGGAGCTCGAGGGGGGCGAGCAGCCCCCCGCCCGCAAGCGGGCTTCGCCCCTGCTTGGCCTTGCTCCCGGTGGGGGTTGCCTGGCCGCCAGCATTGCTGCCGGCGCCGGTGGTCTCTTACACCACCTTTTCACCCTGACCCCGGA